>JAYVGK010000498.1:0-12595 GCA_043772215.1 Acidimicrobiales bacterium
ATCCTTGGCCACCACCACCACTCGCAAACGGGCGTCGTCGACCATGAACTGGCGCCGTGATGCTGGCAATGACGAGTCGAGATGAACGTATGCCGCACCGGCTCGATGTACGCCCAGCAACGTGGCGATGAGTAGTGAGGACTGACGCATGGCCACGCCTACCAGTTCTCGTGGCTGTACTCCGCCATCGACCAAGGTGGCGGCAATACGGTTGGCCAGTACGTCGAGGGCGCCGTAGGTCATCGCCCCGAACTCATCTTCGAGGGCAATTCGATCCGGATGCTCCATGGCGTGACGGCGGATGCTGCGATGTACCGGCTCCACCGCTACGCCTACGTAGGTGTTGGGATGGAAATCCGTTGGCGGCTCTTGAGCCACGAGTTCTGTCGCGGCAGCGGTGACCTCTGCAGAATCCACCGGCATCAAAACGGCGAGTGCGTGGAGGGTGGTGTGCGGAGCAGTCACGATCTGCGCCAAGACAGCGATGAATGCGTCGATGTACAACTCAGCCGATGCTGCACCGAACAGATCGGCATTGAGAGCAAGCCGCACGTTGCCATCACCGGCATCGTTGCGCACCATGTCCACAGTGATGTCATACAGGCCGTCCCCAGCCGGCTCTGCGGTGGTCACCGAAGTCACTCCAGGGAATTGGTACTCACTCACCTTTCGCCGAGACCACTGGAACATGGTTTGGAAGATGGCGCTTCGGGACGCATCTATGGGCACTCGCAATCGCTGTAACAATTGTTCGAAAGGAACTGACCGATTTCCGGTGGCTCCAGCCACTCCTCGATTTGCCGCCAACACGAGATCGTCAAATCCTGAATCAGCGTGGATTGTGAATCGCGTCGCGCTGCGATTGGCGAACATACCCACCAACAGCTCACTTCCCGGCACGCTCCGATCAGCCACCGGAAAACCCACGATGACATCGTTTTGTCCAGTGAGCCGATGGAGGAAGGCGGCGTAGGCGGCGAGCGTCAATCGCATCGGCGTGGTGGAGTGTTGCGACGCAGTTCGCTCCACTGCTGCAATGAAGTCGCAATCGAGTTGGCGGATTGCGTGATGGTTGGCACCGGTTGGCGTGGCTGGTCGTGGCCGACCACCCGGGAGCACCAGTGTGGGGAGGTCCCCGCTCAGCTCCTGGGCCCAATATTGCAACTGTTCGTCGAAGTCCCCGCCATCGCGATGTGCGGCTTGGATTTCTGCGTAATCGCCGTAGCTGAGCGGCAGTATCGGTAGGTTCGGTTCTCGGTGTTCAAGCGCTGCCTGATAGAGCTCACTGACTTCATGGCGTCGGATACCGGCCGACGTGCCATCGGTGAACTGGTGATGGGACGCAAAGATCAGTGCATGGTCGTCCTCACCCAGTTGGACCAACGCAAAGCGCGTGATGGGGCCACCAAACAAGTCCAGCTCCTCGTGTTGGAGCTGCGTTCGTTCGTGTTGGACTGCGATTATCCGGTCGTCTTCGTGGTCACGGCGACGGTCCACCAGCAGCAAGCGGGCGGGACCGGGCGGGTCCACCACCATCATTGGTTCATCGGGGTCGAGGCGGGCACGTTGGGTGTGATGGCGAGCCACGTACGCATCGAGGGCGTGGGCCAGTACATCAATGTCCAGTGGTCCCCGCAATCGTGAGCTCGACATGATGGGACTGCCGCCGAGCCGGGGATTCAATCGGTGCAGCCACCACAGCACTTCTTGTACGGGGGCCAAACGGTAACGCCTCACCGACTGGTGCTCGAAGCGCGTTAACTGCGGAAACGCCCTTGCGGTCGACTGGGCTGTGGCGAGTTCAGGGTTGGGCACGGGGTTGGAGTCGGGCAGGGGGTTGGGGTTGGGCAGTGCGGAATTGTCGGTGAGCCGAACGAGATCAGCCAATTGGCGCACCGTTGGATGATCAAAGATGACGGGTAATTCCAGGCGGATGCCCACTTTTCGCTCGATGTGGTGAAAGAGCTGGATGGCCAACAGTGAATGGCCTCCCATTTCGAAGAAGTCATCATTGGCAGCGATGTGCTCCACCCGAAAGAGCTCACGCCAGATGGCAGTGATGTGCGCCTCCACATCCGGCGCGTCATCCTGCTTCTGGCCCGGCTTATCGTATGTGTGCATAGTGCTTAGCGAGCTTCGGTCGAGTTTGCCGTTGTGGTTGAGCGTGAGTTCGGGAACCAGCACAATTCGTGATGGCACATATGGCGGAGTGAGCCGCTGGGCAAGCCATCTACGAAGCTCAGCCGGGTGCACGTCGGTGAGCGCCACCACGTAGGCGGCCAACCGGGGTTGGCCATCATCGCCAACTTCGGCCATCACCACACAGCGCTGTACCTCGGCGTGCTGTAACAAGTGTGCGCTCACCTCAGCCGGTTCGATACGCACACCTCGGATCTTGACCTGATCGTCTATGCGGCCACAGACCACCAACGACCCATCGGGGCGCAACCAGCCGACATCACCCGTCCGATACACGACGTCCTGAGAGGAGCCGCCCTCAGAGGTGAATGGGTTGTGAATGAAACGCAACTGCTGTTCGGCGGGGGCATTGAGATAGCCCAAGGTGCCGTACGCGGTACGGAGCCACACTTCGCCACGTTCTCCTGCGGCGCACAGCTTCGCGTCGTCTCCGACGACCAGCGCCTGACTGCCGGGAATGGCCCACCCCACCGGTTGCACCCCGGGAGTGGGTACATCGGCAACGAGGTGACAACAGCGGATGAGGGTTGTTTCAGTGGGCCCGTACATGTTGACGATGCGCCCCGGTCGGTCCAGCGCTGCTCGCCACCGTTGCACCGTGGCCGAGTGGAGAACCTCGCCACTGAAGCAGGTCCAGCGCAATGCTCCGCCGACAATCGGGCCTTGCGCAATGCCCAGCAAGAAGTCGGCCACGGATGGAGTGAGATTGACGACAGTGGCCCCTGAATCGGCCAACCATTGCAGGGTCTCCTGAGGAAGCTGCGCTTCGGGTGGGATGACCATGGAAGCTCCGGCGACCAACGGCAGAAAAACGTTTCGCAGCATGGGGTCAAACGTGACCGCAGACATGAAGGCCACCACGTCAGTGGGGATGATGCCAAATGCGCTGGCCTGCCACTGCAGGAACTGGGCAAGGCTGGAGTGCACGCCCACGATGGCTTTGGGAGTGCCCGTGCTGCCGGAAGTGAAGAACAGATAGGCCGCATCTGAACCATCTACGACTGGAAGTTCCATTCCGCATGTGCGCGTATGACATTGACCGTCGACTGCATTCACACGGAGGCTAGGAAGGGAGAAGCGGACCGAACCATCGGTGAGGTCCACCACGTACCGAGCCCCGCTCTCATCCAGATAACGCTGGACCAACATTGCTGGCATGGCCGGGTCCACGGGGCACATCACGGCGCCAGCCGACAGCACACCCAACAACGCCGCCACCAGTCCAGTGCAGCGATTGCCGTACACCGCCACTACATCACCGCACTTCACGCCGTTGCTCACCAGTGCTGCAGCGATACAGGTACGGCGGTGATCGAGCTCTTCGTAAGTGAGTCCGCTCACCGGACCTCGTACTGCACTGCGTTGGGGGCCGTTAACCACTTGCGTCGCAAAGGCCTCGAGGAGCGTCTGCGGTACCGACTGTACCAACGAGATGGTGGGATCCAGCCGTGGGGCAGTGTTGGACAGTGCGGCTTGGATCAACTCACCAACACACACGTCGGGCTGCTCTGCCACCAATGCCAGGACCGCCATCTGACTACGGACGAGTGCTGCCCCCGAGGTGGTGCCATCGCCACCACTCACACTCAACTCCACTGCCCCCAGCGGGCGCTCCCTGGCGTCAATGCTGACGATTGGATCCGGTGAAGCATGGGGCAGGTCCCACTCACCGAAGAACGGTCGTCCGGTGACAACGTCCTGGTTGGGAAAGTTACGCAATTGAAAGCGAACGTTGAACAGTGGACGCCGATGGCCGGGTCGCCCCAGGGCAGCCTCGATTTGTCCGAGGGGGACGTGTTGGTGGTCGAGCGCACCGAACACCCGGGTCCGGACTTGGCGCAACAGTTCTGCGAAAGTGTCCGTGGGTCGAATCCCTGCGCGCAGAGCAAGTACGTTGATGAAGCAGCCCACCACATTGTCGAGTTCGCTTCGATCACGGCCCGAAACGGGGATGCCGATGACGATGTCCTCGGAACCAGTACGGGCCGCCACCGCAAGGTGGAGGGCCGCCAACAACACGGTGAACAAGGTGGTTTCGTTCTCCGCTGCCAGTGCTCGAAGGTCGCCTACGTGGGTTGGCGCCAGCGTATTGCGCTCACGCGACTCGGCCTGAGGGTGGGAGGTGGAGTTGCAGATGGGAAGTTGTTCGGCCACTGCATCCAACTGGTTACGCCAATACGTGAGTCCGGAAATCTGGTGGTTTGGATGGACCTGCGACGCTGCCGTGGTCCAATCCACGAATCGCACGGGGAGTTCTGGGAGAACCGGATGTCGGGCATCGCAAGCACTCAGGTAGAGCTCCGTGAGATCGCGTCGCAGTAGCGCCTCGGACCATCCGTCAACAATGATGTGGTGCATGGCCAGCACCAACAGGTGATCGTCGCTGCCCAGTAACAACAGGGTGGCAATGAACGGAGCTGTCTGTGCCAGATCAACTTCCACCGCACATAGCCCAGCAACCACCGTTTGGATAGCCGTGACACGTTCATCGGCGGTGATCTCACCACCTGCGACCACTAGGTCGTTGATTGTCAAGCACACAGGGCCAGCGAGTCCTACGCGTTGGCCGATGACGCCTGCCGCCGTGGCGAACGTGCATCGCAAGCTCTCGTGACGCTCTACCAATGCAGTGAGGGCGTGGCGCAACGCCGTCACGTCGAGCGGCCCCCCAATGTGCACCAGCACCGGCCGATCCAACGCTGTATGACCTTGGAGTTGGGCATCGAGCCACAATCGCTCCTGCATGCTCGACAACGGATGAGGCCCATCGGTGGATGCCGTTGGTGCCGGTGTCGTTGTCGTCTGGAGGCGTGCCAGTCGACGGCCAAAGACGTGGTTGCGTTCGAGCTGATTTGACGGCTGGGGCGCCTCTGCGTCGCCGACTGTTGTCATTGCTGATCCAGCAGCACACGTTCGATGAGGTCGGCTTGAGCGAAAACGGTGGGACGATCGAAGAAGTCGATCATGGACACTTGGATGTCCAGTGCTTCATGGATTCGGACCAAGAGACGTGCGGCGGCCAGAGAGTCTCCGCCTACATCGAGGAACCGGTCATGGACTCCCACACGGCTCAGCTTCAGCACCTCAGCCCACAAATCCGCCAAGAACTGTTGAGCGGGAGTGCTCGGTTCGGTATGGACGTGGCCTACGACGGTGGCGTCGTGGCGGCCGCCGTCATCACGGTCGCCGTCATCAAGATCGCCGTCATCGAGGTCGCGGAGTCCCAGTTGTGCGGCCAATCCAATGCGCTGCAGTTTGCCGGTGGGGCCCTTGGGCAAAGCGTCGAGGACGAGTATTCGTCGGGGCACCTTGAAGGCGCTCAGGTGTTGAGCCGCGAACTGTCGCAGAGCGTGCTCGGTGACGTCTTCGCGCAGCACCACAGCAGCCGCCACCTGCTCACCAAGGCGACGATCGGGAACTGCGAACGTCACCGCTTGTTGGACTGCTGGATGGCTCAGCAGCAACTCATCGACCTCACGTGGACTGATCTTTTCGCCGCCACGGTTGATGATCTCCTTGAGCCTGCCGGTGATGGTGAGATACCCATCGACGCTGAGAATTCCCTGGTCTCCGGTACGTAACCAGTCACCGTAGAACGCTTCTCGGTTGGCGGCCGGGTCGGCGTAACCGCGCACCACGTTTGGACCGCGCATCACAATCTCCCCCGTGATGTTGGCGGCGACAGGGTGCCCGGCCTGGTCCATGACGGCGATCTCGGGCCCTGCCGCCAACCCCACGGTGCCGGGGCGACGCAGACGAGGCGGCAGCGGGTTGCAGGCAATCTGATGTGCTCCCTCGGTCATTCCGTAGGCTTCGATCATGGGGGCGCCAAAACGGGCCTCGATGTCCACTGCGACGCTCGGAGGTAGCGCCGCCGAAGCGGATCGCACGAACCGCAGTCGAGTAGGTCCTACTTCTTGGGGGACCAGGCGGGCCCGCTCGGCTATGGCTTGGTGCATGGTGGGAACGGCAGTGAACCAGGTTGGCTGGTGGGTATCCAACCACGGTAGGAATTGCGCTGCGTCAAAACCAGGTGTGCATACCACTTCGCCTCCCGACACCAAGGTGGCCAACACTGCGGCCACCAGGCCATGTACGTGAAACAACGGCATCACGTTCAGGCAACGGTCCTGGGGTTCAAGTGTCAACCATGTGGCAATGTTGTGCGCCGACGCGGCCAGGTTGGCGTGGGTGAGCGACACGACCTTCGGGCGTGACGTGGTGCCGGACGTGGTGAGGATCAGTGCTGCATCGCCCGGAGCGGGGGGGCGTGAGTTCATCAGCGTGCTTATGTCAACCGTACTTTCGCTCAACTCCGGTTCGGCAAACTGATGAGCTTCCAACTCCAGTACGGCGATGCCGGTGGCACGAATGGCTTCCAGGGCAGGAGCGCTCCACCCGGCCAACGTGAGCACCAGTTGCACGCCCAGACGTTCCACCAAATCGCAGGCTTCATGGGTTCCGAGGTCTGGATTGACCGGGGCGCAGGCCGACAACTGGATCACTGCGAGAAAAGCCACCGCGCCTTCGGGCCCATTGGGAAACACCGTAGCCACAACATCAGTCCGGCATAATCTGTAAGCGGCCAGTTGATTAGTCAACGCAGCGCACGACGCAACCAGCCCGCGATAGGTCAAGGGCCGTCGCCCGGGCGCACCTATGGCAATCGACTGCGGTGATTTTGCTGCAATGGTGGCCACCATCTGCATCAAGCCGAGCTCGGGCGACGCCACCAACGTCTGTTCCTGATCCGACATCTGGATAATTGTCCCGCACTTGTACGCAGCGGCACAAGAGCGGACCGTGGAAATCGTCAGATTTGTGGTCCGGAACTCCCTCTGGAGCTTTGCTCCGCCGCTGCGCTTCGGTGCTCGCCGGTCCTACGTGGCTCCCTGTGGTCGCACTCCGGAGCTCCACATATCGGCCATGTCCATCACTTCTACTCGGATGATGCGATGGCTCAATCCTTCTTCGGCTAGTCGGTCACGTGAAGTGATCCAATGTTAACGAGCATAAGCGACCGAGGTTTGGATGCCGATCATTAGTGGACACAGGTCAATGATGGACCAAAGTCCGCTATTATCTTGGTGTGGATGATTTGGCGCTGGCCACAGAGCTCCGCTCCTTCAACCGATTTTATACCGAGTACATCGGCGCACTCGACGACACTCATGAGGGCCTCGACGTCACATTGGGGCAGTCCCGGATGCTGTTCACCATTGCTGAACTGGCGTCCCCCGAGATCTCCGCAGTAGCCGGGGCCCTCATGCTCGACATGGCGTACGCCAGTCGACTCATCAGCAGTTTGGAAGACCGCAAACTGGTGCGACGGGTGACATCCACACAGGACCGCCGGCGCCGGTCAGTGAAGCTCACTGGCTCTGGGCGGGCGCTTCTGGATCGGGTGGAGAAGCGTTCCAATCGCCGAATGCTCGGGCTGGTGGCCCACCTTGATACCCATGACCAGGCCGAACTATTGACTGCCATGCAACTGATCCGACACCTGCTCGACCCTGCCAAGGAGCCAACATGAACCAATCCACCATCCCCCATTTCCCGCCCGAGATCGAAGCACTTGATGCATTTGATGGCCCGTTCGACGCATTTCGACTGGCAGCCAATGGGTGTCAGGTGCTGTTCGCCACGTACCCGGCCGGCACCAGCATTACGCCTCATACTCACGTCTCCAACAACGTTGGGGTCATCACCAAAGGACAGTTGACCCTAGTGATGAACGGAGTGCAGAAGGTGTTCGGAGTGGGGCAGTGGTACCACGTACCGGCCGACGTCGAACATGGCGCTTCATTTGACGAAGACAGCGCCGAGATCGAGTTTTGGTTCGAGGTCTGACGAAATCTGCAACCCATCGAACCTGTCGCAAAAGTACGTCGCCCGTGGGGAATTTTGCGACGGGAACAACTGGTCGCAAAAGTACGTCGCCCGTGGGGAATTTTGCGACGGGAACAACTGGGAGGGGAGGCGGCCGCTAGGGTCGCACCTTCGTGGGACATCTGCTCGTCACCAATGATTTTCCTCCCAAAGTTGGTGGGATCCAGTCGTATCTGTGGGAGTTGTGGCGACGCCTCCCCGCCGAGCGGACCACGGTGCTCACCACCCCGTACGCCGGATCCGGTGCCTTCGATGCGGCCGCCCCCATGAAGATCGTACGTACCCGGCAGCGGTGGTTGCTGCCCACGCCGGTGCTGGCCCACCAAATCCGATCTTTAGCGGCGGCTGTGGGTGCCACCGTGGTGGTGCTGGACCCGGCAATACCCGTGGGCGCGCTGGGCCCCTCTCTCGCCCGTCATGGATTGCCCTATGTGACGGTGCTCCACGGGGCGGAGGTGGCCATCCCCGGTCGGCTGCCCGGCACCAAACAGTGGTTGGGAGCCATCTTGCGGGGGGCGGTACACCACATCGCTGCAGGTGGATATCCGTTGGCCGAGGCTGAGCGTTGCGCCGGTCGCCGCCTAGCCGCCACCGAGATCCCCCCGGGGGTAGACACCCAGCGCTTCTGCTCGCATGACGACGCTGCCAGGGCCGCCACCAGGGCCCGCTTGCACCTACCCCCCCTGGACGGGGCTCCGTTGGTGGTCTGCTCCAGTCGACTGGTCCCCAGGAAGGGATTCGATACCGTGATCGAGGCGGCCGCCGTCCTGTCGGGCCAGTTCCCGGGCATCACGGTGGCAGTCAGCGGTACCGGTCGCGACCGACAACGGCTGGAACGGGTGGCCAGTCGAGCGCGAGTTTCGAGCAATGGACGCCTAGACGTTCGCTTCCTCGGTCGTACCGATGATCAGACCCTGGCCGACCTCTACGCCACTGCCGACGTAAGCGCCATGCTGTGTCGTGATCGGTGGGGCGGATTGGAACAGGAGGGCTTTGGCATCGTGTTCGTGGAGGCATCGGCCACCGGGGTGGCGGTGCTGGCGGGTGACAGTGGGGGCGCAGCCGAGGCAGTGGTGGACGGGCTCACGGGTTTGGTGGTGCCCCGGCCGGTACGGGTGGCCGAGGCGGTGCCACAGTTGGAGCGTTTGCTGCGTGACCGGGGTGCGGCGCAGGCCATGGGCGCAACTGGGCGCCGACGAGTGGAAGCCGAACTCACTTACGACATACTGGCGACGCGCCTCGACGTGCTCCTACAGTCATTGGAACAAGGTGTCGATATTGCTTGCGACACCACCTCCCAGGGCTAGGGTGAGACCACCATGACCACCGAGCATGCGACCGAGTTCCTCACCGTGGCGGCCACGCCGGCTGCATGTATCGCTATTGCCTTGGACTTCCACCACTATCCGGACTGGGCTCACGACATCAAGGACGCTCAAGTCCTGGCGACCGACGCTCAGGGTCGGGGTTGCAAAGTGGCGTTCCGGGCTGCCGCCATGGGTCGCAGTGCGTCCTACGTGTTGGAGTATTCGTACCCCAATGAGAACACCATTGCGTGGAAGCTGTTGGAGGGCGACATCATGCGAGCCCTCGATGGTCACTACGTTTTTGCCCCGGCCCCCGACGGCGGAACTGACATCACGTATGAGTTGACAGTGGAGCTGGTGGTTCCCATTCCCGGATTCGTCAAGCGGCGGGCGGAGGGCAAGATCATGGGGACGGCGTTACGCGAGTTGCAGCACCGCGTCGAAACCGTCGCCGCATCCTGAACTTGGCCAGCCCCAGTTCCGGCCGCAGCCCCAGGTTTGCGGCCACGATCGGCCTGGACATGGGCGGCACAAAGACCGCCGGGCTGCTGATCACGCCAGATTGCGAAGTGGTCGGTGCCCATACGCTTCCAACGCCTTCTCGCCAGGGCCCCGCAGCGGTGCTGGCCGCCCTCGAGGAGGTCACCGAGAACCTGCTAGCTCAAGCCCAACCGCTCGGTAGGGAGGTAATGGCCATCGGTGTTGGAGTTCCGGGACTGGTGAGCAACTCCGGGCAACTGTGCTTTGCCGGACATCTGGGCGGCGAAGTGGGTTTGGATCTGGCAGCCTTGCTACCCGCCCGGTTCAAGCTGCCGGTAGTGGTGGACAACGACAACACCTGCGCTGGTTTTGCGGAGTGGACCACGGGGGCGGGGCGGGGATTTGACGATGTGCTCTATGTGGGACTGGGAACCGGAATAGGGGGCGCCATCATCGCCGGCGGAGTGGCGCAACGAGGAGCCAACGGGTTCGCCGGCGAAGTTGGCCATATCGTCATCGACCGCAATGGTGAGCTGTGTACGTGTGGGCGGAGGGGATGTTGGGAGCTCAGTGCGTCGGGTACGGCACTTGGACGCCAAGGCGAGCAGGCCATTGTGGACGGGCGGTGGGACGCTGCTCCTACTGTGGCGCGCCCAGTGAGCGGAACCGACGTGATGGACCAGGCGGCGTTGGGGGTGGACTCGGCGGTAGCGGTGGTGGGGGCGTTTGCCGGTCATCTTGCCGTTGGTCTGGTGGACCTAGCCCTGGTGCTCGACCCCGGGTGCATCGTGCTTGGCGGCGGTGTCATGACTCGCGCCGAACTGCTACTTCCGTCAGTACGCGAACAATTTCGTCTGCTGCTTGGAGACATGGCTTTCGTGCGTGGGCTGCCGGAGTTACGGGCAGCGCACTTCGGGCCTCGCTCGGGTGCAGTGGGAGCGGCATTGCTGGCGATGGCCAGAGTGATCCGGTAACGGTCCTGGTGTGGCTGTCCTCGTAGATCAATGCCGGTGGCCGTGGCGTGGTCGGATGTGGTGCCATCTGGTGAGCGACACGTCGCTGGACGAACTGCATGTGTTTGCCGTCAGCCTCGGTATGCCTCGCGAAGCATTCCAAGGTGATCACTACGACGTCCACGAAGATCTACGCGCGCTGGCCATCGAATACGGGGCCGAACAGGTCAATAGTCGTGAACTTGTTCAGCGATTGAGATCGGCAGGTCTTCGCAAAAAACCACGACGAGTCTGATCTGCTTCTCGGTCTGTTCAGGTCTGCGTAGTGGGCGGGGCCTCGGCCATCAGCCCATGGAGGATGAAGGCGCTGGCCATCTGGGCCACTTCGTCAGGATCGTCATTGGCATCGAAGATGAAACGCCGGGCCAGGTGGCCGGTGGTGCCGATGACCGCCTGAGTGAGGAACAACGGGTCGCCGTCACGGATGCGGCCCTCGGCCATTGCTTCTTTGACGTGGCGCATGGCGTCGTTGAGCGAGGTTTCCTGGGACTCCACCAAGATGGCGGCAAACTCCGTTTCGGATTGGGCGAACTGAAACAAATTGAACACGTAACGGTGCTCGTGATACCAGTGCATGGTGGCCAGGATCCCTAACTCCAAACGACGGATGGGGTCCGGCTCATTGCCCAACGCAGCTTGCTGGCGGCGGCGTAGTGAGATGTTGGCGTCGCGCAGGATCTCGGTGAACAGTGCCTCTTTGGACTCGAAATACCAGTAGAAGACTCCCTTACCCACACCCGCCGCCTCCACTATCTCAGCGACGGAGGTGGGGTGATAGCCGCCCTCGGCGAACTGCCTGGCGGCTATGTCGAGTAGCTGTGCCCGCCGCTCACGGCCGCGTTGCGTTAGTCGGCGAGTCATCACATGTCCTCAGCGCGCACCATATCTGAGACATCGGAGCGAGGGTCAATCGCTGGGGCTGCTGGACGCCGTGCCAGCGTGCCTATGATCGCCTGTATCCGCTTCGTTCCGGGTTGGGGGCTACATGGCATACCGAGTCTTCACACGAGTGTTTGCACTGCTGATGCGCGTACTGTTCAAGGTCCGGGTGGAGGGTCTGGAAAACGTCCCGGAAAGCGGGGGGGTGATTCTGGCCAGCAATCACTTGAGTGTGTCGGACTCGTTCTTCTTGCCATTGGTGTTGAAACGCAGGGTCACGTTCGTGGCGAAGGCTGAATATTTCGAGCAGAAGCGTACGGCGTGGTTCTTCAAGCTAATGGGACAGATTCCCGTGAAGCGGGGCGGGGGAACGGCAGCAGCCCGGGCCCTCGACTCCGCTCGTGACGTGATCGAAGCGGGGGGCGTGTTCGGCATCTATCCAGAGGGCACCCGGTCGCCCGACGGACGGTTGTACAAAGGGCGCACGGGGGTGGCCCGCCTGGCAATGCAAACCGGCGCCCCGGTACTGGCCGTGGCCATGATCGGTACTGCGCAAGCGCAGCCCATAGGTCAGGTCAAGCCTAATTTCTTCACGCCCATCACCATCAAAATCTCCAAGCCATTGCGCTTTGATCGATATGCGGCCAGGGCAGATGCGCCTGGGGTGGCTCGCCAGATCACCGATGAAATCATGTTCGAGCTGCGGGCGTTGTCCGGACAGGAATACATCAATCACTATGCGCCCAGGAAGGGCGTGACCATTGAGCCAACAGCTGATGAAGCTCTCGCCCAAGTACGCACCAGTGTCCTGGTCGGCGCCGCCAACTA
>JAYVGK010000499.1:0-1664 GCA_043772215.1 Acidimicrobiales bacterium
TCGGTGTTGGTGCCCGACGTGAACTCATCGCTCAGCGATTTCAGTGTGAGCGGTTCCACCATTCGCTTTGGTCTCTCCGCTGTGAGAAACGTAGGGGAAGGTCTGGTCGGCCTCATCGTGGCCGAGCGCGATGCCAATGCCGGATTCGCTGACTTTCACGACTTTTGCTGGCGGGTACATCTCAGTGTGCTCAACAAGCGCACGGTGGAGTCGCTCATCAAAGGAGGCGGCTTCGACTCCATGGGTCATTCCCGCCGGGGACTCATGGAAGTGTTCGAGACCATCATCGAGCGCGTGGTGGCACGGCGGCGCGAGGCGGAGTCCGGTGTCATGAGCCTGTTCGGCTCCGATGAGGCGGTCGACGATGGTGGCTCTGGTGGCTCCAATGCTTTTGACGACAGTCGCTTGGCCATCCCGGCACCCGACTGGGACAAGATGCAAAAGTTGGCCTTCGAAAAGGAGATGTTGGGTCTGTACATCAGCGATCATCCGTTGTTGGGAGCTCAGAATCTGATGAAGCGCTACGTGGACTGCACCATTGCCGAGCTCAGAGATCGTGGTGATCCTTCGTCGGGTGGGGCAAACTCCGGGGGGTGGGGTGAAGGGGGCGGCGCCGACATCCGAACCGTGGGCGGAGTCATCACCGGGCTGCAACGCAAATACACCAAGAAAGGCGATCTCATGGCGGTGTTTACCCTGGAGGATTTGGAGTCGGCGGTGGAGGTCATGGTGTTCCCTAGGACCATGCAGGAGTGCAACCACGTCTTGGCTGACGATGCAATTGTTGCCGTCAAAGCCCGGGTGGACAACCGAGATGAAATCCCCAAGCTGATCGCCATGACCGTTCAACGCCTCGAGATCAACCTCGACGGAGGGGGACCGCCGATCCGCGTGCTCCTCCCGGAACGGGTGGGAGCAGAGCGGGTGGAAGAACTGAAGCGTCTGTTGGAGCAGCATCCAGGGGACAGCGACGTGTTCCTGCATTTTGGGCGACACGTCGTGCGACTGCCCCCTAACTACCGGGTGGATGCCAACAGCCGATTCATCGGTGGGCTGCGGATGCTGTTGGGAGCCGATGCCCTGGTGGCATGAGCGGCAGGTCACCCGGACCGATTGGTGGGCCTCGTGGGCTAGAATCTATGAGACAAGAGCAGCAAATGGCTGAGACCAGAGGATGGCGCGGATGTCGAGTTCGTCTTGTTTTCTGATCTCTGATCGGGTGGAGAAGCGCAGCTGATGCCGATGGACGTTGAAACCAAGGATTGCACCGCCCTCAGCGACACCGAGCTGGCCGAGATGGCTGACATGTGCTCAGGTGGCCCCGCCGGGTTCGATATTGGGCTGCTGTCCAAGCAGCGTGATGCCTGGGTGCTCATCACTCAAGTACGTGACGCCGGCAAGGTCATGGCGTTCGGGTTCTGCACACTGGAACGTATTGGTGGTACCCCTTCGCTGCTCATCGGTCTGGCATCGGTTCGCCGCCATGCCAAGCGTGAGACTGCGCTCAAGACCATGATCTGGGACCAACTGCGTCGGGCACTGTTGGCGTTCCCTGATGAAGATGTGCTGGTTGGCTCCCGCATGATCGATGCTGGAGCATTTTCGGCGTTCAAGGGTCTGGAAGACATCGTGCCCTCGCCGGGCCACAAAGCGTCGGGTGAGGA
>JAYVGK010000500.1:0-2138 GCA_043772215.1 Acidimicrobiales bacterium
GTGTTGCTGATGTGTCTGGTGCACCTCACTGGAGATCGCCGCTGGATCGAAGCGCCGTACCTCCCTGCCCGCGATGTGCGCCTCATCGCTGACCCTGCCGCCGGATTCGCTCCCGAGATCCAGGCCGAGATCCGCCACACGATGGTGTCGTTGTTGACCAACGGCGCTCCGGTACCGGTGCTTGACGACCCCGGCCCGGAAATGGTGGGCCACATGATGAGTGTGTGCCTGGGCGAACAGGTGGCTCCCGAGTATGTGCCCATGCTGCGCGAGGACATGGGGTTCTCCTCCGGAGACGTGTCGTGGAACTCGCAGCCCGATCCGGGTAGTGCAGCGAGCATGTCCGTACTCATCGTTGGCGCCGGTATCTCCGGATTGGGCCTCGCCGTCAAACTGAAACAACTGGGCATCGACTACACCGTGGTGGAGAAGAATCCCGAGGTGGGAGGCACCTGGTTCGAGAACCGTTACCCCGGGTGCGGCGTGGACACGCCGAATCACTTCTATTCGTACTCCTACGCACCCAACCATGGGTGGAGGCACTATTTCTCTCCCCGTGACGAACTGCAGTCCTATGTAGAACGCTGCGCCACCGATTTTGGGGTGCGATCCAACATCCGTTTCGATACCGAACTCATTGCAGCGGTATGGGACAATGACACTCGCCGGTGGACAGCCACCCTCCGCACTGAGGCTGGCACCAGTGAGCTGCAGGCGTCCGTATTGGTGAGCGCCATCGGCCATTTCAACCAGCCCGCACCGGTGCATATCGAGGGTCTGGAGAACTTCACCGGCGAGGTTTTCCATACGGCGCGCTGGCCCGCTACTGCCGATCTCCGAGGCAAGAACGTGGCCATCGTGGGCACCGGCGCCTCATCGATGCAAACGGTTCCCACCATTGCTGATGATGTACGCGCACTGAGCATTTATCAACGATCGCCGCAGTGGGTACGACCTTTGCCCGAATACAACGAGCGAGTCAAGCCAGGTACCACTTGGCTACTCGAAAACGTTCCGTACTATGCGTCATGGAACCGTTTCACACTGTTCTGGCGCTACGGCGACGGGCTGTTGCGCTTTCTCAAAAAAGACCCTGAGTGGCCGCACCCGGCGCGCTCGCTCAACCGGGTAAACGACCGTCATCGAGTGGAGATGATGGACTACATGCGTACCGAACTGGCCAGTAGGCCGGAACTGTTCGACGCCTGCCTGCCCACATATCCCCCGTACGGCAAACGTATTCTGCTCGACAAGGGATGGTTCAAGGCATTGCTCAAGCCGGGGGTGGAACTTGTCACCACCGCCATCGATCACGTCGACGCGGATGGCGTGGTCACAGCCGACGGAACCCACCGCGACGCTGACGTGTTGATACTGGCCACCGGGTTTCGCGTCACCGACCTGGCCGCTCGTTTGGGCATCACCGGACTCGACGGCCATACCCTGGCCGAAGCGTGGGCCGATGACAATCCCACTGCCTATCTGGGCATCACGGTGCCAGGCTTTCCCAACTTTTTCTGCATGTACGGGCCCAACACCAACGCCGGGCACGGTGGAAGCGCATTCTTCCTCGCCGAATGCCAGGTTCGATACATCACCGGTTGTCTGGTGGACATGGTCGAACACGATGTGGCCGCCATCGAGTGCCGTAAAGATGCCTATGAAGAGTTTGTGCATCGAGTGGACGAACTCCATGAGGATCTCATCTGGACTCATCCTGGTATGTCCACATACTATCGCAACAAGCACGGCCGGGTGGTGTCCCCCATGCCGTTTCGTCTCGTCGACTACTGGACCATGACGCATCGCCCCAACATGGACGACTTTCACCTGGAACCCGTCTGAATTGTTGGCGTTCACACTGGGTAAGGTGATCACATGATCGACACGCACCTCTTCGGCCGTACCGGGCACGCGTCAAGCCGGGTCATCTTCGGCGCCGCCGCCCTTGGCCGCATGGGCCAGGAGAAGGCCGATGCCATCCTGGCGTTGCTGTTGCAACATGGCGTCAACCACCTCGATACGGCCGCCTCATACGGCGACTCGGAGTTGAGGTTGGCGCCGTGGCTGGTGCAGCACCGAAATGACTTCTTCCTGGCCACCAAAACCGGTGAACGCACCGGTGACGGGGCCCGAGC
>JAYVGK010000501.1:0-19266 GCA_043772215.1 Acidimicrobiales bacterium
GACGACTACATCGTGAAACCGTTTGCACTCGAAGAACTCTTGGTGCGCGTCGAAGTGGCCCTACGGCGGAACGGGCACACTCCATCAGCACGCTTACGGGTGGCCGATCTAGAACTCGACGATGCGGCGTACCGGGTGTGGCGCGCCGGCGTAGAAGTGCAACTTTCACCAACGGAGTTCAAACTTCTGCGCTGCCTGATGGCCAACGTTGGCCGTGTAGTCACACGAGCGCAAATTCTCGAATATGTGTGGCAATACGATTTTGACGGCGAGTCGGCCATCATCGAGACATTCATCAGCTACCTTCGCAAAAAGGTCGATGCGGTTGAGCCAAAGTTGATCCATACCGTACGCGGGGTGGGTTACAGCCTGCGGAAGCCATCCACACCATGACGCTGAGAGCGCGGTTATTCGCCGGATTGTTGGTGGTACTGGCCACCCTGGCGGTGGGGGGATCAGCAGTGGTGGCCCGCCAACGTGCTTTCTTGGTGGGGCAACTCGACGAACGGTTGCTGTTGGTGACCACAGACGCACAACGAATTGTCAACCGGCTGGCGGCGCGAGGCGACAACTTTCCCGGCGCTTCTGCACTATCGGAAGTGTATGTAGGAGTACTGGAGCCCAACGGACAGTTGACCAACCTGTTGGCACCAACGAACGATCCACAGTTGGTGCCGCAGTTATCCTCCACCCGCCGTTTGGGTCAACCGTTCAGTGCAGGGTCCGTCCAAGGTGGCGCCAAACAGGTACGGGTGGTGGAGGTGGCGCTTCGCCGCCGCGAACGCACTGCAGTTTTCGCGGTGTCGACCGCCGAAGCAGATGCTGCGTTTCGCCAACTGATCGTCGGTGGGGGTACTGCCATCGTGGCTCTCGGTTTGGTGCTGGGCCTCGTAGCCCTGTGGATCGTGCGGCTTGGACTCAGCCCGATCCAGCGCATGACCGAGGCTGCCGATGCCATTGCGCTAGGCGACACCACTCGGCGGGTGCAAGCGTTCCCGGCCGGAACCGAAGCCGCCCGTCTCGGTCGGGCCATGAATTTGATGGTGGATACCAACCAATCGGCGGAGAGTCGATTGCGCCGGTTTGTGGCCGATGCGTCGCACGAATTGCGGACACCACTCACCACGTTGCGCGGCTACGCCTCGTTGTATCAAGCGGGTGGATTTTCCGACAAAGCGCAACTCGACGATGCCATGCGTCGCATCATGAGTGAGGCCAATCGCATGTCCGTGTTGGTAGACGACTTGCTCCTGCTGGCCGCTCTGGATGAAGGGCGCCCAATGGAACGCAGCAGCGTAGACATCGTGAAGATTCTGCGAGGAATGGCGGCGGATATGGCGGTGGTGCAACCAGCACGCCCGATCCGTCTGTTGCTACCGGAAACAGCGGTGGTCCAAGGAGACGAGGCACGACTGACGCAAGTGTTTGCCGCCATCACCAACAACGCAATGATGCATACCCCGGAGACGGTGGGGGTAGAAATTCGACTCGTCGCCCAACCGGCTATCCGAGTGGAGATCATCGATCAGGGTCCAGGCATCCCCGAGGCTGATTTGGATCGGGTGTTCGAACGCTTTTATCGCGCTGATCGCGGGCGAAGTAGGGCAGTAGGTGGTAGCGGTCTGGGGCTGGCCATCGTGTCTGCCATCGTAGAAGCCCACGGAGGTTCTGTGGGGGTAACCAGTGGGCCCAGGCGGGGCACCACCTTCTGGGTGACATTCCCTCCATACGTCAAAGGAGGTCCTCTTCCACAGGCAGGGACCATCGGCTGAGTCGGGTGGGACATTGGGCCATGGGCACAGGGCCCAATTCGGCGCTACAACTGGAACTGTGCAAGATCCCAACGTTGTTCATCAATGTCCGTATTGCGAGCTCAAGTTCCTCTATGGGAATGAAGTCCGAGATCACGTCATCACCGACCATCCAGATCATGCCCGGATGGCCGAATCAGCCGAAGTTCACGAACTCCCCAAAAAGTGAGCTGACGAGGCAGGCCTCTACCGCTTCAGCGTCTTACGAAGTTCGTCACCCATCCCAGACAGGGTCTCGGTCACCGCATTGGACAGGGCCGAGCCCACACTCTTCACATCTTCTTGGATAGCCGGGTCCTTGGCTGCGCCGCGCAACGCGTCGAACGCTTTGTCGATGGAGGCGGCCAAGGCCTTGACTGCGTCACCGACACTCTCTCGCTCCTCACCGGCGGCTTGCTCGGCATGAAGTTTCAGCTTCAGACCAAGCCCGTTCAACTTGGCGCCTACTTCGTCCCAACCGGTGTTTGTGGTGTCGTTCATACTGCAATGGTGGCCGAATGCAGGAGGCTGCGGCTAGGGCCGATGGTCCTTCGTTTGGGAGTCAGAATCGGGTTCCGGCCACACGATGGTGGCGTAGGAACCGGTGGCGCGCAGCCGGGTGCCATCAATGCGTTGTCCGCTGTCCAGTTCGAGCGACTCAATAAGTCCTTCGGCGGAGATGGCGGCATCGGTGATTGACCCCAGCGCGTCGCCGTCCATGTCCAGCACCAGCGTTTTACGTATGTCGCCAGTTCGGACGGAAGGCTGTATTTCAGGAGCCTCGTCGTAGGTAAGCACGTCGCCGTCGAAGCTCCGTACACAAGTGGCGTCGATGGTGCGGTCCGACAGTTCCACGGCCACGATGCGGTTGCCACGGAGGCCGATGCCTTTGACGGTTCCGTGCTTGTCTGCCGTGGCCAAGGAGATGGCCTCCTGGCCGAGCAACTGCGACAGGTTGATCATGATCTGGCCTCTTCAATAGATGCGAGTTCTGCGGCCAGCCCTGTGAGATCGGTGCGAATACGCTGCTCGTAGGCGTCAGGCACGATCAATGCGTTACCGGAAACCGCCGAATGCTCGCCTACAGGTACCAACCCGTCGCCCACTGCGCCTCCAGAAACCTCGAACGCCACCACCCGAGGCGACTTACCCCCGATGACAATCACGTCACGCACGTGGCCCAACTTCCGTCCAGACTCGGTCATCACCTCATCGCCCAGTACATCATTGCCAGCGTCGGCATCCATGGTGGAGGGGGCATCCTCGGGCGCACTGAGAGCGTCGGCGCTTTCGACCATCACGGCGTCGGTACCCACCGACACCACGGCATCCACCGGCAGCACATCCTTGAGGCGACGACCGAGCAAGCCACGCTTTCGTAGCGTGAACCCAGTGATTTCACCGAGCACAGGATTGAAGATCACGTCACGTATTTCGCCCAGGTCATCACCCGTGGATCCGTCCACCACAGGACGTCCGATGAGGTCGGCGCCTCGCATCAAGGCGGCGATCATTGCGGTAACCGCTCAGCTGTCGTGGTGCCGGGTTTGGTAAGCAGTACCCTCCCAACCCTGCGTTTGCGGATGATCACCACAGTGACGACGGTGGCGATGACTAGGAGTGCAACCAGGAGCACTGCGATGCTGAGGGCGCTCACGGTTGACCGCTGCCGTGCAGAGATTGTTGGGCCTGGGTCGTTCTCACGTTCGAGTTCCGTTCCGGTAGGTGCGAGCTGATGATCTACCCCTTTTATGGCACGTTCAAACGCCGGTGCCAACCAACAACTTTGATGTGTAACTTCTACTAGAATGAAAGCCCGATGAATTGCCACCACATGAATACCGCCATCTGACATGGTTCGTTTTCGGGCGGGCTTGTTCGGCGTAGGGCGCATCACGGTTGCGTTCGTGGCGTCGATTGCATTGGCGACAGGGTGCACGGGCTCGCACGACTCGTCACGGCTTCCTTCCGTCACTTCGACCATCGCGGTCCCTGTGCCGTCGTCCACCATTGTCGCGGTCACGCAGGACCCGATGCTCATTGCATCTCGGGCTACCGTGCCGGTTCTCTGCTACCACCAAATACGAGAGTGGCGGGTAGGAGAGTCGGAGTACTCGCGAGGCCTCACCACGCCACCTACATTGTTTGCCGAGCAGATGGCGTTCTTGGCTGAAAGCGGCTTTCACCCCATTTCGCCCGCCGATTATTTCGACCACCTGGTTAGCGGCAAGGAGTTGCCGACGAAGCCGGTGATGCTCACCTTCGATGACGGTCACGTCAGCCAGATGGCCGTGGTTCCAGTGCTTCAGAAGTACGGCTTCACTGCGACGTTCTTCCTCATGACGGTGGTCATCGGCAAGCCCAACTGGATCAAAACGGAGCAAATCCGTGAGTTGGATGCCTTGGGGTACACCATTGGTGCTCATACCTATGATCACCAGAATCTGGCGAAGCTGCCGGCAGTCAAGTTCGCCAAACAGGTTGAGGCCCCACGGCAACGCTTGGAAGCGATCATCGGTCACCCGATCCGATTTTTTGCGTATCCGTTCGGCGCCTGGAACGCCCGAACGCTGGGTGAAATGAGCGCCAGCAATCCAACCTTCGACGCCGCGTTTCAGTTGGGCGATCACAAGTTGGATACGGCTAGGCCGCTGCTGACGCTACGTCGCCAAATTGCCAACCCGCTCACCGGCATACGCGGCTTTCGCCGACAGGTGTCGCCAGCGGGGGACCCCGGCACGGCTGGGCAGTCCAGTTCCGTTCCGTTGGCCACCGTGCATAGAGGCTGACTAGACATAGGTTCTAGATGTCGACTGTCCACGACCCCGCTCCCGATCAACAGATCGACGCATTCGCATTGCGCATGAAGTACCGACAGGAGCGCGACAAACGTCTTCGCGACGATGGCAACGAACAGTATGTGGAGCCCACCGGCCGGTTCGCCCAGTACCTCCATGATCCCTATGTCCAACGGGTGGAACGCCAGCCGCTTTTCGACGAGGTAACGGTGGCGTTCATCGGCGGTGGTTTCGCCGGTTTGGTCACCGGAGCCCGGCTGAAGCAGGCAGGAATCGACGACGTCAGAATCATCGAGAAGGGTGGCGACTTTGGCGGTACCTGGTACTGGAATCGCTATCCGGGAGCCCAATGCGACACGGCCGCATTTGTGTACCTGCCACTGCTCGAGGAAACGGGCCACATGCCCACGGAGAAGTACACGCACGCCCCGGAAATCTTGGAGCATTGTCAACGCATCGCCACGCACTTCGGGTTGTATGACAACGCTTGCCTCTCCACCGAGGTAACGAGCGTGGCGTGGGACGACTTGTCGCATCGTTGGATCATCCGCACCGACCGGGGTGACGTGATGCGGGCCAAGTACCTGGCGATGGGAACCGGTCCGCTGCACCGGCCCAAGTTGCCCGGAATTGACGGTATCGAACGCTTCGGAGGGCACAGCTTCCACACCAGTCGCTGGGATTACGACTACACCGGAGGTAATCCCGCCGGCGCACCGATGACGGGGCTGACACACAAACGGGTGGGCATCATCGGCACTGGCGCCACCGCAGTGCAGTGCATTCCTCACCTATCGAGGGCGGCTGGTGAGCTATTCGTATTTCAACGCACACCGTCATCCATTGACGTCCGCAACAACCACGCCATCGACGCAGATTGGTTTTCCACCTTGGAACACGGGTGGCAAGAACAGTGGTTGCGAAACTTCACCTTGCTCCAAACCGGTGGCTTTGCTGACGAAGATCTGGTGCAAGACGGTTGGACTGATATCTCGAAACGCATTCGCGACAAGTTGTTTTCGGGGCCGAATCCGGAGTTCACTCCCGAGGCGTTCGAACAGGCGTATCACGAAAGCGACGACGAGAAGATGACCGAGATACGCAGGCGCGTTGACTCCATCATCACGGACCCAGCCACGGCCGAATCAGCCAAGCCGTGGTACCGGCAATTGTGTAAGCGCCCATGCTTTCATGACGAGTACCTCGATGCGTACAACAACGCCAACACCCATCTTGTCCACACTGATGGGAAGGGTGTTGAACGCATCGATGAAACTGGGGTGTGGGCCAACGGGCAACATTACGAACTAGATCTGTTGATCTATGCGTCTGGATTCGAAGTTGGTACCGAGCTTCGTCGTCGATCCGGGTACGAAACACTCGGTCGACACGATGTGACATTGTCCGACGCGTGGGGCCACGGCATGGTCAGCCTGCATGGCATCCATGTGCACGGGTTCCCCAACATGTTCATCGTGGGGCCCACGCAAGGTGCCAATTTGATCTCCAACATTCCCCACAACCTCACCGAGGCAGGCACCACCATCGCTGCCATCGTCAAGCACGCCATTGCGATGGGAGCTGACGAAGTCGAAGTGAGCGAAGCGGCGCAACAGGAGTGGGTACGCCGTTTGGAGACCGGGGGCCGACGGTTTGGCAACCAACCAGACTGCACCCCCGGCTACTACAACAATGAGGGCAAGGGCGCCACGGCGGCGGGCTTGCGCAACAGCGTGGGGTATCCCGAAGGCCCACTGGCCTACTTCGACTACATCGCCGAGTGGCGAACGTCGGGCGACTTCGCAGGGCTCGAGTTCCGCTCACCATGGCCTCGCCAGTAGCCGTACAGGTGGCGGGGAGGGTCCGCCCTGGAGCCGAAGCCAGCTGTACCGGGTACACCCCCTGGCGTTTGGCGAGGTAAGCGACGCCGAGACCATCCGTGAGCATGGCCAGTTGCGCAGTGTCCTTCGGGCGTAGGAGGCCTGATTCGGTGGGCGTGGCGCAGACCATTACAAGAGCCCCCGAGCGATTGTGCACGGCGGGAGCAGTGGCTTCATCCCCTCGAGGCACTGGTAACGCCATCGGAAGTCGGGGCGCTGGAAACTGATGGGCAGGGCGGCACACGAGTTGGATGCCAGCGGCGGCACCATGTGCGCCCACACCGAAGCGCTGGCTCAAGTCGTGCCCGCCAACGACATTGACCATCGCCGCTTGACGGTCACCACAGCCACGATCGCCGAGTCGATGATCAACTATCCGGCGTTGCCGAACTTCCCGGCCATCGAAGAAGCAGGATGGAGAACAATCAACGCTGCGCTCCAGGGCGAGATGCAACCACCAAGCGGCCGCCCAACTCATCCAATCGATTGCCGAGCGAATTTTCTCCAGGACGAACTGACCTGTGGCATCTAGGCAGTTTCAAACCACGTTCGAGAGGGTGGGTTTTGCCCGCCGAGCAAGATTTCCTGCCCTTTCGATGAACATGTGCTCATCACCAAAAACGGACGACCCACCGCCGTCATCGTTAGCTGCGCCCACCACGCTGCCCCGCCTTGCCCAGTGCGGACCGCTTCCCCGGATCACCACGAAGTCAATCACGACAATCAAGCAATTGAGCGCGGAGCTGGCAAAGATCCGCCAGCGTGGGTACGCACTGGACGAGGAGGAAGTCATCGAAGGAGTGATGTGCGTGGCCGTGGCGATCCCCAGACAGGGGCGCACCGACCCGTTGCTGGCGGTCAGCGTCACCATCTTGAAGCCGAGAGCGACCAAGGCCCTGTTGGCGGAGTTGGCCATGGAGCTTGTTGAGGTGACCGAATCGGTTGGGCTCGGGCTTGGCATACCTGTCGCTCGGCCACGTCGCTCGCAGTGATGGTGTCCATGGAGCAACGGATGCTCGGTAGCCGGGGGGTCGAGGTCACGAGCGTCGGGCTGGGCTGTGCACCGATCGGCAACCTCTTCACTGCGGTGACCGACATCGATGCTGCAGGCACGGTTAATGCTGCATGGGAAGCAGGGATACGCCTCTTCGATACCGCACCGCTCTACGGAAACGGACTTTCGGAACAGCGGCTGGGGCGGGCGCTCGCGACTCATGCGCGTGATTCGTACATCCTCGCCAGCAAAGTCGGCCGACTGCTGCGTGTGCCGACGGGGAGCGCGCCTTTGACGATCTTCGCCGGTGTCTCGCCGTTGGTGCCGACGCCGGCTTTTTCGCGTGACGACGTATTGCGGTCGATCGAGGAAAGCCTCGTCCGGCTCTCGGTGGACCGACTCGACATCGTTCACCTCCATGACCCCGATGACCACGAAGCCGAGGCGCTGAACAGCGCGTTCCCGGCCCTCATACAGTTACGCGACGAGGGCGTTATACGAGCGGTCGGCTGCGGGATGAACCAGGTCGAGATGCTCGAGCGTTTCGTGCAGCGCGTCGATCTCGATTGCGTCCTCGTGGCTGGGAGGTACACCCTGCTTGACCGCATCGCTGCCGACGTGCTGCTTCCGCAATGCGTCGAGCGGGGGGTGGGCGTCATCGTGGGCGGCGTGTTCAACAGCGGCCTGCTGATCGATCCCGACGTCAACCAGACCTATGACTACGCGCCAGCAACGCCAGCCTTGATCGAACGAGCTCGGGCCATGCGCGCTGCGTGTTGGCGTCATGGAGTGTCGCTGGCCGCTGCGGCGATCCAGTTTGCGCTGGGCCATCCAGCTGTATCCACCGTCGTTATGGGCGCACGTTCAGCCGTCGAGCTGCGAGCCGACGTCGATGAGTTCGAGGTGGCGATACCCGATGCGCTCTGGGATGAATTGGCGGGCCTTTGAGCGCAGCCGTGGACGAGGACATCGCCGAGGGTGAATTGGGAAATGGCGTTGTCGAGCCGATGCTTTCCGGCTTGTGGTGATCGAATGTGCGCGTATCAATCTGGGGATCGTCGAGAATGGTGGGGATCTGAGCGTTGATATCAGCCCATGCAGCCACCGGATCCGACTCGACGTCTGGTCCCGCCTGGGGGCCGAGGCCCGCCCCCGTCATCCAGGAACGAGGGGACCCATGCAACGAGATGGCCCACGACTCGGTCCGTGAAGGCGCCAGCCACTCGGCGTTACTGTGCCGCTACCGCAAACATGATTTGCCACTGCTACCCACTCTTGCGTTTGAGTCTCGATACCTTCGGCGGTCACGTCAAGGCCGAGCACGTGTGCGACGTGGACGACTGCATCCACAATTGCCGAGGTTTTGGGTTCGTCAGTTTTGGCCACGAAGGTGCGGTCGATTTTGACAATGTCGACAGGGTGGCCGTGGAGGTAGCTGAGGGAGGAATAGCCCGTGCCAAAGTCGTCCAAGGCGAGACGGACGCCGAGGACTTTCAACCGCTGAAGAACCCGTATTGCCCTTTCGCTGTCCTCAATGAAGAGGCTTTCCGTCACTTCCAGAATCAAGCGGCTGGGTTCCAGTGCCCTGTCGGCAATAACGGTGGCCACGATGGCTGGGAATTCGTCGCTGACGAGTTGGCGGGCGGACACATTGACGGCAATGTCCAGCGGCATCTGAGGATGCTGCTGAAGCCGTTGAAGTTGGTCTCGGCAACTTTGCTCTAAAATCCAGGTGCCGATTTCGTCAATAAGTCTGCTCTGTTCAGCGGCACTGACCACGGCGCTCGCATTTATGGGACCTCGTTCGGGGTGCGTCCACCGTAAGAGCGCCTCCACTCCGGTAATCTGTCTGTCGCAGGAGCGTACGATGGGCTGGTAGGTGAGATGCAGTTCGTTTCGTGCGAATGCCGCTCGCAATTCTGCGGTGAGATCCGGCGGATTGCTAACACCCGTTCCCTCGCAAGTGCGAGTGAAACGGGACGCCCCATCGCTGTGTTTTGATCGATACATGGCCTTGTCGGCTTTAATCAGCAGTTCTTCGGACACTTCATCGCCCGGGCCGGCGAATGCCACTCCGATACTGGCCCTCACGGTAATCTCTACTTGTTCCAATGAGAACGGAGCCTTAAAGGCCTGAGTGATTCGGCGTGCTAGGAGTTCGGCGTCCGCAGCACTGTGAAGGTCCTCGCAGAGAAGCACAAATTCGTCGCCTGACACCCGTGCCACGGTATCTCCTGGACGAACTAGTCCCGAGAGACGATGAGCAACCGCTATCAAGAGTTCGTCGCCTGTGCGGTGACCATAGGAATCGTTGACGTGTTTAAACCGGTCAAGGTCAGCAAACAGGACAGTGGCGCTGGTATGGGAGCGTCGGGCGCGAAGAGCGGCGTGCTCCAGGCGTTCGTTCAAGAGAGACCGGTTCGGCAATCCGGTGAGCGAGTCATGCAGAGCATGGTGCTGGAACAGGTTGGACGCCTCGCGCGCTGCGTCACGGGACCGCGCATTGAGCAAGTACGCAGCAGTTACGTCGGCAAGCGTCTGCGTAACGATCATGTTATGGGCGCTGAGGTTTCCGGCTTTATCGCTGTATAGATCCAGTGCACCTAACTGCTCATTCCCATGGCGTAGCGGAAGCGCGAACACTGCAGCGAGTCCCTCTGCGATAGCGACAGACGCAAGGCCCGGGAACCGGTCATCCGCCCGAAGATCCGGAACAGCGACCGCAGCATCCGAGTCGAAGGCAAAAAGACAAGGTCCGTTGCCCAGCTCGCACTGCAACTGCTCATAAAGCAGTGCCGAGGGGTTGGACGCAGCAACGTAATAAGGTGCTCGCTCGGAATTGATGAGCGTAACTTCGCATCCCGTTACGGGAAGAAGCTCCACCATTCTCTTACGAGATGATCCAAAATAGCCTGGATTGGAAAGTCGGTGATTACGGTGCGGGCGAACTCGCTCAGCACACTCGACAGCTCCTTTTCTTCGACCACGCGTCGCCTCCTGTTGCACCAATCCCGCGAAGTCCTGACGGATCACGTACATACGTGACCCCCGGTTCAAACCCCTACCCAACCTCAACCAAACTCCAATGCGGGGTCGAACACAAAGTTGCAGCGAGACGCCTCCGGGCACATCAAGCCGCAGCTGGGCGCAGTCGCCACTCGGCCAATCTATAGGCTGTCCGCAAAGGGATTACATTACGGCAATGATCGCAAACTTGACCATGCGGGTGGCGGCGTGTGTAGCGGCGTTTCTGGTTGTTGGTTGCACGCAGAGCGACACTGCCACTACAGCTACAACGCCGAATTCGGCGAGCTCTCGAGCATCGGGATCTACCGAAGCGTCTGCTGCGGGAACGGGTGAGGCTGTTGCGACTTCGCGCTCGGGGCGTGCTTCGGGCGAGCAGGCAGTTTTTGCGCTTTTGGCGGCGGAGCAGGCGCTGAATCACGAGGCATCGTTCCAAGTGCTGAGCTCGGTTGGTCGTAAGACGTATCCGTCTCTGGCGGTTTGGACACGCAGACGCCGCGACGAGGCACGCATCACAGGTTTCGTGCGGGAGGTTGTGAAGGGGCCGGATGTGGTGGTGCTGGTGGAACACACACCGGGGATCAATCCTTTTGTGGGGTTGCGGTTTGCGCAGGAGCGCCAGACGTGGCACACGCGAAAACAATTGGGTGGTTGGCTGGTTGACCCGGATCCGCAGATTGAGCCAATTGTCCCGTCGGACGCAGGCGTTACAGCGGTTGCGACGGGTTGGGTGTCGGCGCGCCAGTCCTGTAATGACGCCGCTGCTCGCGAAAGGCAGGCTGCTGGAACGTTGATAGCCGTTAGTGCTGGGGCGGCTCAGCTGTGCGGGGCATCGGGGGGGGCGGCGTCAGTGGGCCTCCCGTCCGTGGCGGAGCCCGGGCCACAGACGGCTGATCTGGTGGCTCAGTATGGGGGCGACGTTTTAAAGTATGTCCGCATCGTAAGAGTTTCCGGTCTTACCAAACCGTTCACGCTGTTCCTCGTGCCGTTCGGGAACTCCTGGCGAGTTCTGAGCACCGGAAATTAGTCAAAATTGGTGATACGAAGCGTTTAGGGAAACCGCCATGGGGCATTAGGGCCGGAGACGGGGGGAAAGAAGACACTTTCCCACGTAACCACAAGGCTAAGGAGCCATATGCCACAACATCCACGCAGACTACTGCTCACAGCGGTCACGGCCACCGGCATGCTCGGAGGCTTGTTGGCCTCCGTCGGACCGGCCAACGCATCGAGCCATCGCGAGGCACCACTGATCTCGCAGGACGCAACCGCGGACAACACGGACGTTTACTCGTTCCGGGATCCGGTCGACCCAACGAAACTCAACATCATCGCTAATTTCATCGGCTTGGAGGACCCGGCCGGAGGCCCGAACTTTCAGCGTTTCGGCGATGACGTGTTGTATGAGATCCACATCAACAACACGGGCGACGGCACGGATCAAATCACCTATCAGTTCCGGTTCAGCACGACCGTGGCGAATCCCGGGACATTCCTCTACAACACGGGCCCAGTCAATTCGCTGGACGATCCGAATCTGAACGTCCGTCAGACATATAGCGTCCGTAAGCTGGTCAACCAATATGGTGGAACGAGTGGTCGGCCTAACTCCGATGACACGGTGTCCGGTATGCCAGTGGCACCCCCGAACATCGGTCCTCGGTCCACGCCAAATTATGAGACTGCCCTTGGAAAGCCATCGGTCAGAAGCATTTTCAATGGTGAGCAGGTTTTCGCTGGCAGCCGAAAGGATGCGTTCTTTGTGGACGTCGGCTCGCTGTTTGATCTCCTCGGTCTGCGACCGCTCAACACGGCGCATGTGATTCCTCTTCCTGCATCTGCGGGAGTAAACTCTTTGGGCGGAAAGAACGTTCACGAGATTGCCCTCCAGATTCCGATCTCGGCATTGACACTCAACGGTGACAATCCAACGGTGGTCGACGACAAGGCGTCCGTTATTGGCGTGTATGCGTCCACCAGTCGCCAGAACATCCGTGAGTACGAATCGGGCGGCATCGAAAACCGGGGCCGATGGGTACAGGTCAGCCGTCTCGGGTTGCCACTAGTGAACGAGGTGCTGATACCCCTTGGGGCCAAGGACGTCTTCAACGCAACGTTGCCGGAGAACGACGCAAAGGACTTTGCGCCATTTCTGCTCAACCCAGAACCTGCGAAGCTTATGAACGCCCTCTACGGGTTGAAGGTTCCTGCGAACCCCCGGACGTCTGACATTGCGCCGATCCTGCGAGGCGCAGGTGCCGGTCTGACACCGGCAAACTACCTCCAGCCGGCGGACCTGTTGCGAGTCAATGTCGCAGTACCGGTCAACCCTGCGCCGAACAGGCTCGGGATCCTCGCAGCTGACGCTCAAGGGTTTCCGAACGGACGGAGATTGAATGACGATGTGGTCGATATTCTTCTCCGGCTCTTAGCTGGCGGCACACCGTTCACTCCGCAAACAAACGTGGCCCCGAACAACGCGTTGACGGACGGAGTCGATACGAGTGACATCCAGCCCGTGCCGTACTTCCCGTACTTGGCGCCACCTATCGCGGGGTACAGCCAACCGTCGGGTGCCCCGCAGTCTTGATATGCGAAGCAGCGGCAGGGTGACATCGATGCCTGCGCCGTGGAGGCGTCGCGAAGCCTCCACAAAGGCGTGCTACGTCGCTGCCGCTGTGCTGCTGTCGCTGGCAGTAACCGCCTCCCCGGCCGTTGGCCGGGGAGGTGGACCCGGGACTCCGGTACTCAATGTTCCGTTCATCCGTCTCGAAGCGGCCGATGCGACCCAGCGGGCCATCGATGACGCCAAAGCCCGTCTTCGCAACCAGCCTGACAACGTCACCGCTAAGAAGGCTCTCGCCGCCGCGCTGCTGCAGCTCGCTCGCGAGACCGCCGATCCAAGCCACTACACGGCAGCCGACGAGGTTCTGGCCACGCTCGGCGGGGCGCGCTCGGCTGACCCGGAAGTGCTGTTGCTCGAGGGAACGCTGCTCCTTGCACGTCACCTCTTCGCAGAAGCACTCGCCGTTGGAAACTCGGCCCTTCGGGCGTTGCCGTCTAACCCGAGTGTCCAAGGAATTCTTGTCGATGCCTACAACGAGCTTGGCCGCTACGACGAGGCACTCGCCGCCACACAGCGCATGGCTGACATACGCCCCGATCGCGCCGCACTTGCACGTGTCTCTTACTCCCGCGAGCTCCGCGGAAATGTCCCGGGCGCAATCGAGGCAATGCAGCAAGCCGTCATCGCCGGCCAGCCCAGCGGTGAAAACGCGGCGTACGTCCAAACCCTGCTCGGGAACCTGCTCCTCTCGCACGGCCGCATGAACGACGCCACGCTGTCGTATGCCGCTGCGCTGCGCGCATTTCCTGGCTTTGCGCCCGCCCGCACCGGCCAAGCCGCACTGCTCGCCGCTCGCGGCCGACCGGCAGAGGCCGCCGCCATCATGGACCGAGTCGTCACGGGCCAACCCGTCCTCCAATACGTGATCGCTGAAGGCGGCTACTACACCGCAGCGGGCATGACTCAGCAAGCAGCCGACGCTTACCAGCTCGTAGATGCCATCGTCGCCCTTTACCGGGCCAACGGCGTTGACGTCGACCTCGACATCGCTGTTTACCAAGCTGACCGCAAACCAACGGCAGCGTTACTTACGTCCACCAAACGCGCCGCCGCCCGCCGACCTGGCGTGGCAGGACACGACGCACTGGCATGGGTATTTCACCGCCTCGGCAAAAACCACGAAGCCCGCACCGAAATCCAGAAAGCGATCGCCATCGGCGACCGAGACCCTCTCTACCGCTTCCATGCTGCCGTCATCGCCGCAGCCAACGCTGACTACAGCACAGCAACCAAACAATTGGATCTCGTGCTGAACAGCAACCCGCGCGCTACCGGCATCCCTCCCGGCGATCTCGCCACCCTCGCATCCCAGCTCAAACGCACCATACCCCCGCCACCTGCGTGACTACCCGGCAGTTCGCAACATGAACTGAAGGCCCTAAATCAGCGTGTCGAGTCATATGCCAAGTTTCGATTCCTGGTGACGGGGGTAGCACTAGGCATGGTCATTTTGGCCGCAGGCCTCGCCAACATCGGAACGGCTGTGGCGGTTCTCGCCCTAGGACCGGTCATCATCGTTTTGCTTCTGGGCTGTATCGCGACCAAACGTAACAAGGAGTCTGAAACACGGTCGTAGGGCTCGAGAGTTGAACATTTACCCACTTTCAGCATCCGGCTAATCAGAGATCGCAACACCGGGCGACAGCACTACTCAACTGACCAGGACAATGTGCGTTGCGCCGAAGACGCCTGCTGACGTCCTTGGCGCTCGGAACCCACCAGAGTCGCAGAGCGGAAGCCTCTAGGGTCGGCGGCCGGTGAATGCGACCAGGCGGTGCATCGGGTTGGCGTTCGGTGGTGGCTGCTGTTCTGGGCCGAAGGCGTCGCCGTTGCGCATTTCTGCGGTGATGGCCTCGCGAGCGAACGTGTCGACTTCGGACACGAGATGTTCGGGGGGCTGCCAGTCTTGTCGGGTTGCGCTGGCGAGGTCCCAGCCGTGAACGAGGCCGTCGAAGGCAACAAGACGGGCGAAGACCGCTCCGGGCATCGGGCCGCCCGGGGTCTGGATCGTACGCTCGAGAGCGCCCGGGCTCGTGACGGCAGCGAGCAGCTCGTCCATCGCGTGCTTGAACTTGTCGGTCGCACTTGTATCGGCCGGCGGCGAGCTGTCTTGTGCCGGTTCTTCGCCGCGAAACATCGGCGCGAAGCCGGATGCCAATCCGGTCATGTGGCCGAGTACCCCGGCAACGTCGAAGTCGGCACACGGGGTGGCCGCTCCGAGCTGGTCGTCGCGGATGCGATCGGCGACGCCTTTCAGCATCGGGATGATCATCGACAATTGCTCCCTGCCGTTCATGTCAGCTTCTTGCGTCGTGGGCATCGGTTTCGGGGGGCTGATCATCCGGCCATGCGGGCGAGCATGTGGTCCATGACCGCGCCGTGCTCGGCTTGGGGGCTGAACAGAATGAGTTCGGCATCGTCGACGACGCGCACGCTATGGCCGGGGGGCCAGTAGAACAGATCTTCGCCGACGCAGGACTCGGTGGTGCCGTCGGTGTAGGTGACGACCAGTGCGCCTGCCAGCATGAACCCCCAGTGCGGTGCGTGGCAGGCGTCGTCGGGGAGGCCTTGCAGGAGCGGCGCGATGTCGGTGCCGGCTCCTAGCGTGAAGTACTCGGCGCCGAGCATCGAGTAGTTGGATGCGTCGCCGAAGCTTGTGGCCTGGCGGGCGAGGGCGCCCGGCACGTCGATCTTGGCTGGGATGTCGTTCTTGGTGATGCGCATCGGTCCTCTATTCCTGGGTTGGTTCACGATTGCGCTGAAGAATCATCGAGTGGTCTCAGCGCTGGGATGTGCATCTCAGTCAATATGCGCCGACGCGAGTCGCATAGTTCTAATTCTGAACCATGCCATGCTGGCGGAGATGAAGCCCTACGGCCAGTACTGCCCGATTTCGCGATCCGCTGAGGTACTCGGTGACCGATGGACAATTCACATCATTCGCGACCTGCTCACCGGCACGACCAGGTTCAACGAGCTGATCAGGGGCAACCCGGGACTGTCGAGGGCGTTGCTGGTCCAACGGCTCCGGAAGCTGCAAGCGGCCGGGGTGATCGAGCAGCACGACAACGGCACCTACCGTCTCACCGACCGAGGGCTTGATCTTCAACCCGTCGTATTCGGCCTCGCCACGTGGGCAGCACGTTGGACCTTCGGCGAGCCCGCCAACGACGAACTGGACCCTGACCTATTGCTGTGGTGGCTGCACCGGCAGTTAAACACGACGGAACTTCCGCGTCCGCGCTTCACCGTGTACGTGCGGTTCACCGATCACCCCAAGCAGTACTGGATCGTTGCCGAAGAAGAAGCGTCGCTGTGCCTGGCCGACCCGGGATTCGACGTCGATGTCACGCTACGAACCGATCGGGCCGCGCTGTACCGGACCTATCTCGGCCACTCCTCGCTCGCTGACGCCCAACGCAACGGCCGGGTGGAGTTGGACGGTTCGAAAAAGGCAGTGCGGGCCTTCTTCGACGCGTTCCGCCAATCACCCGTCGCATCGATCGTTGCGACCGAGTCCACCTGACCGAGCCCGTGGCCGTCGCTGCTCCTCAACTGCGGGAACGACGCGACGAAAACAACCAAGAACGGTTCTCCCGCCGGTAGTGCCGTGTTGTCGCTCAGGCGAGGGCTTTGATGTCGGCGACGGGCGCCGAGTCCCGGGAAGCACGAAATTCATGCTGACCAGAGGATTCGTGTGGAGCGGGTGACCGGGATCGAACCGGCATGACCTGCTTGGAAGGCAGGAGCTCTACCATTGAGCTACACCCGCAGGTGCTGATGAACAATCCTGAAACTGTACCGCTGGTCGGGGCGGCCGGATTTGAACCGGCGGCCCCCTGCTCCCAAAGCAGGTGCGCTACCAAGCTGCGCTACGCCCCGTGACCCTGCGAACTAACCCTCACACTCTAAACGCTCGCGAGCTCCCTCCTGAGCCAATTCCCACCCGATGCCGTTGTTTGCCCAGTGTGCAGCGGTACCCGCCCCCGAGCAACTACCGTTGCCTCCGCTATGAAGACGATTGTGGAGCCCCAAGAGGGCAACAAGGTCAAGCTCGCCGTAGAAATTGACGAGGCCGAGTTTGACACTGCCCTGGCGGCTGCGTTCAAGAAGATTGCCCAGGAGGTGCGCATCCCTGGGTTCCGCCCCGGAAAGGTACCGCGCCGCATCCTGGAGCAACGGGTGGGCACCGAGTACGCCCGTCAACAGGCCCTTCAAGACGGTCTTCCGGACTTTTATGTTCGTGCCCTCGTGGAAAACGACATCGACGCCATCAGCGCCCCCGAACTGAATCTCACCGGCGGGCAGGAGTCCGGCCCCGTGGCCTTCGACGCCGTGGTGGAGGTCCGCCCTACCGTCCGGGTGCCCGGATACGACGGCCTGCAGGTCACCATCCCGTCGCCCAAGGCCACCGAGGCCGAGATCGACGACCAGGTAGACCGTATGCGCGCTGCCTTCGCCACCATCAACGAGGTGGATCGCCAGGCTCAGCCCGGCGACCACATCCGCATCGATGTGGCCGGCACCATCGATGATGAGGCAGTGCCCGGTCTCACCGCTGAGGACTATCTGTACGAGCTGGGCTCCAAGGCCGTTGTCCCTGAGCTCGACGACCAACTCTTGGCTGTCTCAGCCGGCGACGTGCTGGACTTCAGCGCTCCCGTGCCTGGTGAGGAGGACTCGGTCATTGAGTTTCACATCGAGGTGAAGGCCGTCAACGAGCGGATACTGCCCGACGTCAACGACGAGTGGGCAGCCAGCAGCAGCGAGTTCACCACCTTGGCCGAACTGCGTACCGACATTTCCAATCGGATGTCGATGATGAAGCGTGTCCAGTCCTATCTGGCCCTACGAGATGCCACCCTGAAGGAATTGGTGGACCTCGTAGATGCCGACGATCTGCCGGAGGTCCTCATCAATGGTGAGGTCCAGCGTCGCCTGGAGGACATGGCCCAGCGTCTGGCTCCCCAAGGCGCCAGTATCGAGCAGTACCTGGAGACCACGGGTCTCACCACGGAACAGTTTGTGGCTCAGCTCAAAGAAGAAGGAGCCGGCAACGTCAAGGCGGACCTGGCGCTGCGGGCAGTGGCCCACGCCGAGGATCTCGGCGCCAGCGATGAAGAGGTCGACGCCGAGATCAAACGGCTGGCCGAGCGTTTCAAGATGAAACCCGCCACTGTGCGCCGCAACATCGAGCGCAACTTCCAGATGTCCACCCTCCGGGCCGACGTCCGTAAGTCCAAGGCGCTGAATTGGCTCATGGAGCGCGTGCAGTTGGTCGATGAGGAGGGCGGTGCCATCGATCGCAAAGACATCGAACTCAATCCAGCAGAGCTCCAGCAGGCCAACGAAGCCATCGACACGGCTGAATTGGATCTGGACTCGGGCGATGATGATCACAGCGGACACGACCACGACCACTCTGATGATGACCACGCCGGTCACAACCACTGACCGTCTCGGTCCAGCCCGCTTCCCCACTCATCGCAAGGAACTGTGATCATGCCCCTCCCGAAGATCTCCAACTACCTGGTCCCCACCGTCGTGGAACAGACCAACCGTGGCGAGCGCGCTTACGACTTGTACAGCCGCCTGCTGCGAGAACACATCGTGTTCGTGGGTACCCCCATCGATGACACCATCGCCAACCTCATCTGCGCCCAGTTGCTGTTCCTCGAGTCGGAGAATCCCGACAAGGACATCAACATTTACATCAACTCACCCGGTGGCGACGTCACCGGCCTCATGGCCATCTATGACACGTGCCAGTTCATCCGCAACGACATCTCCACCATCTGTTTCGGCCAAGCCGCATCGGCGGCTGCGGTGTTGTTGGCGGCTGGCACCAAGGGCAAGCGTTTCGCGTTGCCCCACGTTCGCGTGCTCATTCATCAGCCTTACTCGGGTGCCGGTGGCCAGGCTTCAGACATCGAGATCCAGGCCCGTGAACTGCATCGCATTCAAACTGACCTGGAAGAAATTCTGGCTAAGCACACCGGCCAAACCGTGGAGCGCATCCACAAGGACACCGACCGCGATTACATCATGAGCGCCGAAGAGGCCAAGGCCTATGGCATCATCGACGAAGTCATTTCCGCCCGTGAGGCTCCGGTGGCTGACGCCATCGCTCACTGAGTCGGCATTCACCCACTTT
>JAYVGK010000502.1:0-4040 GCA_043772215.1 Acidimicrobiales bacterium
AGATCAGGGCGGGTAGTATGTGTGCGTACGATAGCCATGGCGTGGCGCCATCGGGCTATACGGGCATGGTCCCCGCTGCGCAGTACCTCTGGCACGTCCCAGCCCCGGAACGTAGCGGGGCGGGTCCACTGGGGATACTCCAGCAGCGCGTCGCCAAAGCTTTCCTCGGTGGCACTCTCCTCATTGCCCATTACCCCCGGAAGCAACCTGGCCACCGCCTCGATGATGGCCATGGCCGCCACCTCTCCCCCCCCCAATACAAAGTCCCCAAGGCTGATTTCGCCATCTACGAGATGGTCATGGATGCGCTGATCGAATCCCTCGTAGCGACCGCACAACAGCGAAAAACCAGTATTGGCGGCCACATCAGCCAACTCGTGGGCCATGGCCTGAGTGAACGGCCGACCCCCTGGTCCGAGTGCCAAGAGGGGACGTGGGGGCGCCGCTGCTTCTACGCAGTCGAACACCGGTTGGGCGGCCAGCACCATGCCCGCTCCGCCCCCAAACGGTGAATCATCAACGCTGCGATGCACACCAACGCCATGACTACGCAGGTCGTGAACTCGTAAATCCACATGCTGTTGGGCCACCGCTCGGCCCAGCACACTAACCCCAGCAAATGTCTCCAAAAGTGCCGGAAACAACGTGAACGTATCAATGCGAGGCGTCATGACACCCACTCAATCGAGGTCGAAGATGCCCAACGGAAGATCCACCACCAGGCGACCCGGTTCGTGCGACACCACAAACGTCAACGGCACCAAACGATCACCGTCGAGCACGAGGATGTCGTGGGCGGGATTGGCCTCCACCGCCAGTACTTGACCCACCGCCACCCCGGCAACGTCGACCACCGACGATCCGATGAGATCATGTATCCACATGGCGTCAGGGTCATCAATGGACTCGGCACTGAGCACCACACCATGCAGAGCATCGGCGCCGGTGCGATCCGCTACACCTGCGAACTGCACCCGCCACCGATCTTGATGACGCGCCGAGCGGACCACGGTAAGGGGGCCCTTGGACGTCATGAGTACCGAACCGGGAGCCAATCGCTCTTCACGGTCACTGAGCAGACGCACAATGACCTCACCCTTGAGTCCGTGCGGTTTGGCAATATGGCCTACTTCAAGCAACGCCACGGGCGTGGCTCAGTCGACAATATCGACGTGGACGTCGGTGTCGTCGATGGCACCCACCGCCCGTACCACCGAACGAATGGCCTGAGCGGTACGGCCTTTGCGACCGATGACCTTGCCCATGTCGTTGGGGGCCACACTGAGGTTCAATGAGATCTTGCCCCGCCAGTCCGATGTGCTGATCTCCACCGAATCCGGCTCATCCACCATGGACGTGGCCAGGTAGTGCAGCACGTTCTCCGCCCGAGTGGACGGGCGCTCGTTGGGGTCGCTCACTTCTTGGCGGCAGCCGGCTTGGCGGCTGGCTTACCGGCTTGGAACGTTTCCCACGCACCGGTGGTCTTCAAGATCTTGGCCACTGTCTCCGTGGGCTGAGCGCCCTGCTGGAGCCATTTGACGGCCTTGTCGTTGTCCAACTTGATGCGGTTCGGCTCTTCACGAGGCTCGTACGTGCCGAGGATCTCGATGAAGCGACCATCGCGCTGAGTGCGAGCGTCAGCGACCACGATGCGGTAGGTCGGCTGCTTTGTTTTGCCCATACGCATGAGACGGAGCTTGACGGCCACGGGGAACTCCTGAAGATCGAATCCGAAATGCCGACGCAAAGTGCACCGGCGAGCCCGGAAAGGCTAACAGCTCAGCGCTTCTTCTTTTTCTTGGGTCCGCCGCCCTGGGTACCGGGAGCCGTGACCCGGCCCCCTCCACCGGGTCGAGGACCCCCCGGACGAGGACCGGCACCCGAAACTTTGGGTAGCGATGGCAGGCCCGACCGGGGTGAGGCACCAGGTAAGCCGGGCAGCGACCCTGCGGGCAGGCCCAGCGCCTCCAACTGTCCGGCATCTATGGAGCCGTCTTTGAGACCCTTCTGCAACGCTCGGGCTTGCTTCATCTTGCCCATGGCTCCGCCACCCTTGGGCATCATGGCGGGGCCCAGCGTCTTCATCATCTTCTGCATCTCGCCGAACTGCTTGAGCAGATTGTTGACCTCGATGATGGGCCGGCCCGATCCGGCGGCCACGCGCTGACGACGACTGGCATCCATCAATGACGGATCCACCCGCTCAGCCTTGGTCATGGAGCAGATGACGGCTTCCACCCGATCCAGTTCACGCTCGTCGAGATCGACGTCCTTCAACTCCTTGCCAATACCCGGCATCATCGACAGCAGGCCCTTGAGTGGGCCCATTTTGCGCACACTGCGCATTTGGCCAAGGAAATCGTCCAGGGTAAAGCGCCCGGACATGAGAGTCTCGGCGGCCTTCTCCATTTCATCGGCTTCGAATGCCGACTCGGCCTGCTCGATGAGGGTGAGCACATCACCCATGCCCAGGATGCGTGATGCCATCCGGTCCGGATGGAATTGATCGAAGTCGGCCAACTTCTCACCGGTGGAAGCAAAGGCGATGGGTCGGCCAATGACCTCTTTGACGCTGAGGGCGGCACCACCGCGCGCGTCGCCGTCGAGCTTGGTGATGATGACGCCGTCGATGGATAGTGTTTGGTGGAACGCCTCGGCGGTGGTGACGGCGTCCTGGCCGGTCATGGCGTCGATGACCAAGAACGTGTAGTCCGGGCTGACCGCCTCCGAGATACGCCGTACCTCGTCCATCAGCTCCACATCGATGCTGAGGCGGCCGGCGGTGTCCACGATGAGCACGTCGCGCCCGGTCCGACGGGCTTCCTCCAGACCATTGGCGGCCACCGTGACGGGATCGCTGGCCTCGGAATACATGGGCACGCCCACCTGCTCGGCCAGGATGCGTAACTGTTGGACAGCGGCGGGCCGCTGTAGATCAGCGCCCACCAGCAGCGGATTACGGCCCTGAGCCTTGAACCAGCGGGCCAGCTTGGCGGTGTTGGTGGTTTTGCCGGAGCCCTGCAGGCCTGCCATGAGGATGACCGTGGGGGGCTTGGAGGCGTAACGGATCTGCAGTGTGTCGCCGCCCAAGGTGGTGACCAGCTCGTCGTGGACGATCTTGATCACCTGTTGGGCCGGGTTCAGCGCCTTGGACAGCTCCGCCCCCACGGTGGCGGCGCGGATGCGCCCCACCAAGCTCTTGACCACGTCGAAGTTGACGTCGGCCTCGAGAAGGGCGACCCGGATTTCACGCAGAACCTCGTCGACATCGGACTCGCTGAGGCGGCCACGGCCGCGCATACGGGTGAAGATGCCGTCGAAACGGTCGGAGAGGCTGTCGAACATGGAGGCGTCAGGCTACAGGTGGAGAATCCGAAACAACTGCTGACCCAAATAGAACGCCCCGTCGGGGACGCTGAACTGGTGGGAGAACCACATGGCTCGGCTCCACAAGCCGTTGCTGAGCCCCGGTACCCTAAAGATCACCAGGAACAAGATGAAGAAGCTGTATTGACGTACGGGGGCTATCGCCTGCAGAAACGACCTGCCGAGGAAGGGCTCAATTGCCCCGAAGCCATCAAGGCCGGGCAAGGGCAACAGGTTGAGGAGTGCGGCGAAGAACTGCAGTACCGCCAGAAAGGCCAGTCCGCTGGCAAAGGTGGGGTGGGCGGCAATGGTGGCCGGGGCCAGCAGGAAAGGAATACCCAACAAGCAGCCAAAGACAATGTTGGCAAACGGTCCGGCCAGCGACATCGCCGACTCCCACCGCTTGGACCGGATGTAGCTGTGGTTGATCCACACTGCGCCACCGGGCAGGCCGATACCGCCCAGGAACAAGAACACCAACGGCAGAATGAGCGACAAGTTTCTATCGGTGTACTTACGAGGATCCAAGGTGAGATACCCCTTGGCCGCCACCGTGCGATCGCCGCCCATGAAGGCCACCAACGCATGGCCGAACTCGTGCAAACACAGCGACAACACCCACCCCGACAGCACCATCACGAAGATGGCGATGCGCGATGTTCCTACGCCGCCGC
>JAYVGK010000503.1:0-1584 GCA_043772215.1 Acidimicrobiales bacterium
AGCACGAAGGCCAAGAACGGATAGGCAAAGAGGTAGTTCTTGCCCTTGTTGGCGTTCCATCCGGGCCACAGCGAACAGGCCACGAACGTGATGATGGAGATGAACCGGCTGGCAAAGCGAGCACCCAGGGCGACCGCCAGCACCATGGCGGCGGCAATGGCCAACTGTGTTTTCTCGGAGCGAGTGACGCCGTTGGGCACAATGACCGCTAGCGACACCACCGCCATGTACACAGCCATCACGTAGGCGCCAAGACGTTCCTTCGGCCGCAAGGCCATCGACGCCTTGAGTTCCTCCGGGCGAAGACGGATCTTGGGGCCCCTGACCCGAGCCGGACGGGGCTCTTTCGCAGTGGACAATCGAGGAAACAGACCCATGGGCGGACACGTTACCGGGGTGTGGTGGTCACCACCGCCGGAGCACGACGGGCGTCTACCAGATACAGCCATCCCGAGTACACCGTGAACACGGTGGCCACCACCAATGTGCCACGAGCCAGCCAGGGCCATTCACGGCCCACCCAGGGCAAACAGGCAAAGGCCACGGCAAACTGCTGCACCACGGTTTTCCATTTTGCCGAATTGCGGGCCGGCAACGAGACACCGCGTTGGGACAAGCGTGAGCGGTAGATGGAGATGGCCACTTCCCTGCCTGCGATGATGGCCACCCACGGCCACCAGAACGCGTCCTTGGCTACCAGCACCATCAGCGCACCGATCACCAAGAACTTGTCGGCCAGGGGATCCAGAAAGGCGCCTGAAGAGGTGGCACCGAAGCGGCGAGCCAACATGCCATCGATGCCGTCAGTCATACACGACACCCACCACAACAGGAAAGTGGGCAGGTCGAATTGGCGTCGCGCCACCAACATCAGTACCACCGGGGTGAGGGCGATACGCAGCAACGTCACCGCATTGGCCGGCGTCACCAGGGCGCTGGCCGAGTATCGCGGTACTCGGGTAGGCACGGACGTGGACATCAGATGAGCTCGGCCACCACGTCGGGACCCATGGCCGCTACCACGTGAAGCTTGGCAAATGATCCAACCGGAAGCGACTCGGGGACACGGACCACTCCGTCGATCTCCGGCGCTTCACGGTGACTGCGACCCACGCCAACGCGGTCGACCAACACTTCGATATGCGCGCCGATGAGTGCATCGCGCCGCCGGGCCGTGATGCCATCTTGCAACTCACTGAGTTCGGCAAGGCGCTCTGACATCAACTCAGCTGGCACCGTCCCGTCGAGGTCGTAGGCGTACGTACCCTCCTCCTGGGAGTACGAAAAGAAGCCGCACCAGTCGAGTTGGGCATCGGCGACGAACTGCAGGAGTTGGTCATGGTCGTCCTCGGTTTCGCCGGGATAGCCCACGATGAAATTGGACCGGAACGCGGCATCTGGTTCGCGTGCGCGAATAGCCTCTATCCGACGCAGAAAACGACCGCCATCACCCCATCGACGCATACGCCGCAACAGAGGCTTCGACACGTGCTGTAGGGACAGGTCGAAGTAGGGCGTACCGGTGGCGCACATCGCATCGATGAGGGCGTCGCTGAGATCAGACGGGTACAGATACAGCAATCG
>JAYVGK010000504.1:0-3283 GCA_043772215.1 Acidimicrobiales bacterium
ATACCTTCAGGTGATGGACCTGGCTGATCTCGACCACCTCCGCCTCATCGGCACCGAGGTATTGCCCCACGTATGACGCCCTGTCAGTGAGGGACGGGAGCAAATACGATGGTGCCGTTGTGACCTCCGAAGCCGAACGAGTTCGACAGCGACGGCCCCGGTTCCCACGTCCGGGCCTCATGCAGAACCAGGTCGAGATCGACTTGCGGGTCCACCTGCTCCGTGCCGCGTGTGGGGGGGATCAGTCTGCGGTCAATGGTGAGGGCCAACGCCACCCCTTCGATGCCGCCGGCTGCTCCCAGGCCGTGGCCGGTGACCCCCTTGGTTGAGGTGACGATGGGGCCATGGGATCCAAACACCTTGGCCATGGCCTCAGATTCAGCGGCATCGTTGAGCGGCGTGGATGTGCCGTGGGCATTGACATGGCGGACGTCAGACGAACGCAGTCCAGCATCGGCCAAGGCCAGTTCCATACTGCGGACCGCCCCTCCACCGCCGGGCGCCGGAGCCGTGATGTGATGGGCGTCAGCGGTGGACGCCGACCCCAGATACTCACAATAGATGTGTGCCCCCCGAGCCACGGCGTGTTCCATCTCTTCGAGGATCAACAGTCCGCAACCCTCGGCAATGACGAAGCCATCGCGTCGCGAATCAAACGGGCGTGACCACCCGGACGTGGACAACGCCGTCATGTTGCCGAACCCCGCCATCGCCGTTTGAGTCATGGCCGCCTCCGACCCTCCGGCCACCATCACGTCGGCCAGCCCCAGTTGGATGAGCCGACCGGCATTCCCAATGGCGTGGGTACCTGCGGCGCAAGCAGTGACAGTGGCTTCGCACGGGCCCTGGAGCCCGAAGCGCATGGACACGGCCGCCGCGCCAGCATTGGACATCATCATGGGAACCAAGAACGGCGACACCCGTCGAGCACCTTTTTCGTGACGAATCACGATTTGCTCCTCCAGTGTTTCCAGCCCCCCCACGCCAGTGCCCACGAACGATCCGAAGCGGGCCGGGTCCACTCCGATGTCACCGGCATCAGCGATGGCCTCGGTGGCGGCGGCCAAGGCAAACTGGGTGAACCGATCAGCTCGCCGTGCTTCTTTGGCATTCTCGAAGAACGGTGAGGGGTCAAATGTCTCTATACGGCGCGAAACATCACCGGGATTGCTGGTGAGCAAGCCCTGCCAGAAGGCATCCCTGCCGAACCCTGCGTGGGCCACCACCCCAACGCCGGTGACCGCAACCCGTCGTGAGTAACGGGGGGTTGTCATGTCTCAGCCCAACTTCCCCATGACGAGCTCGAAGGCTTTGCCGATGGTGTCGACACCCTCCAACTCCTCCTCAGGAACGGAGATGTCGAATTTTTCTTCTAGTGCCATCACGAACTCCACCAGATCGAGCGAGTCCGCATCGAGGTCATCGGCGAACTTGGCATCCAGAGTGACCTTGTCCTCGGGCACGGCCAGTACCTCGGCAGCTGTGGCTTTGAAGGTGATGAAAGCCTCGTCACGGTTCATTGATGTTGCCTTTCATAGTGGGAAGCGGAGCAGTTCAACATGGATTCTTCAGTGGCCCATGGCCAGGCCACCGTCGACGGGTAGGACAACGCCCGTCACAGCACCCGCCAAAGGCGAAGCAAGGAACAGTACCGCTGCCGCCACCTCAGCGGGGGTTGCCAGGCGGCCGATCGGCGTTTGATCCATCATTGCCTGTCGTTGGGCGTCGGTGAGGGCCGCAGTCATGTCGGTGGCCACTGCCCCAGGAGCCACTACGTTCACGGTGATGTTGCGTGGTGCCAACTCGCGTGCCATTGAACGGGCCATGCCAATGACACCCGCTTTGGAGGCGGCATAGTTGGCTTGTCCGGCCACCCCGAAATAAGCGCCGACGGAAGAGATGAACACGATGCGACCCATACGGGCCCGAAACATCTTGGTGGCCGCGCGCCGGGCCACTCGGAACGACCCCGTGAGATTGGCATCGATGACCGAGATGAACGCGTCATCAGTCATACGTACCAACAATCCATCCTTGGTGATGCCGGCGTTGGCCACAAGCACTTCGACGGGTCCGAGTGCCGCTTCGACCTCAGCAAACGCCGCCTCCACTTCCTCGGAGGAGGTGACATCGCAGTGGACTGCGAGAAACGGGCCTTCCGGTTTGGTGGAGCGGTACGTGACCGCCACGAGGTCCCCGGCGGCGGCGAAGGCCAGCGCACAGGCCAGCCCAATACCTCGGTTGCCGCCGGTGACAAGGACCACCCGACGAATGTTGCTGGGGTCTACTTCCATCACGAAGCAAGATCTGCGGCGTGGGCTGCTGCTCCGTGCCCACCCTCTCTGGTGACGCCACCCCACCGCAGTACGGCGCTGGCCCACGTCATGCCGGCGCCGAATCCACACATCAGCACATGGTCCCCAGCCTTGATGTTGCCGGCATTGAGTTCGGCCACCAAGGCCAGCGGTATCGACGCCGCACTCGTATTGCCGTTGGTTTCCACCGTGGCGCTGGTGCGCCCCATGGGCCAATTGAGACGCGCCACAGCAGCTTCGCTGATACGGCGATTGGCCTGGTGGGGGATGACCCAGTCGATGTCGTCCATGGTGAGCTTGGCCCGCTCCAGGGCCAGGTTGGCCGAGCTGACCATGGCTCGGACGGCACGACGAAACACTTCTTTGCCGTCCATGTGAGTGATCTCGTCATGACGGGTGTAAAGGATGTTGACGGCGGAGCCGTCCACGCCGAGGTCAAAGCCCAACAGTTCGCCTTCGCCCTCGCACGCCTCGAGTACCACGGCGCCAGCACCGTCACCGAACAAGATGGCGGTGTTGCGGTCCGTTTTGTCGATGATGCGGCTGAGTTGCTCGGAGCCGATGACCAAAATCCGGTTCATGCCCATGTTGAGCAGGCCATGGGCAGCCACCAGGGAATAGGTGAAACCCGAGCATGCGGCACCCAGGTCAAACGCCCCGCAGGCGAGGCCGAGCGAATGCTGCACGATGGCGGAACTGCCGGGCAGCATGTACTCCGGCGAGCAGGTGGCGAACACCAGCAGATCAATGTCTTGGGGCCCGCAGCCAGCCATGTCGAGTGCCACCCGGGCTGCTTCCACGCCGAGCGCGGCGGGGCCCATGTCGCTCCATCGCCGCTCGCTGATACCGGTTCGTTCCCGGATCCACTCGTCGGTGGTGTCCATTGTCTTGGCCAGATCATGATTGGTGACCACGCCAGCGGGCAGATATCCGCCCCAGCCGGTGATGATGCCCCCGCGATTCGTCAA
>JAYVGK010000505.1:0-1535 GCA_043772215.1 Acidimicrobiales bacterium
CCGTAGCGAGCACTCCACCACGTCCAACCACCCGGACCTCGCTCACTACGTTCCCGCCAGACACGCCTGATTCAGCATTGAGGCCATCAATGGTGCCTCCCCCACGGGTGTCGGCCAAACGGGCCGGGCTCACTGGCACAAAGCCGCTCGCCGATGTGAAATACCCCACGACATCAATCAAATAGTGGGTAGATCCGCCGCTGTTGAACACCGAGATGGCGCCTGCGATACCGATTTTTACCACCACCAAATTGGGTACCACCACCCCGGAAGCCCAGTTCAGATTGGACGCATTGGGCATCGCCTCACCGCTTGGCCATACCGTGGTGAATCCACCCACAGAAGGCGTCACCGCCGTGACATTCACCGCCACTGCGGTTACCCCGCTTGACGGCACACCACCGCGGCCAGCGATCTGTACCCCGAGGCTTTGGCCTGCACCTAGCGAACCCTGGGCAACTTGGGAGCCATCGATGGTTGTGCCGCCCGCTCGGGTATCCAACACTCGCGCCGGGGTGATGGGCTGGATCCCATCTGAATCGAACCAACCCACTACGTCCACCAAGTAGTGGGTTGACCCTGAACTGTTGAAGATCGAAACCTTCCCTCCCAACCCCACCTTCACGATGACCATGTTGGGGGCCACGTCACCCGGCACCCAGTTCAGATTCGACGCGTTCGGCATCGACTGCCCTGTGGGCCACACCGTGGTGAAACCCGTTGCGCTCGGCGAAACCGCCGTAATGTTCAAAGCCACCGCAGCCACCCCCACCGACGGCACACCCCCACGGCCCGTCACCGTTACCGCCACCACCGAACCTGGACCAATGGCACCCCCGCCTGCAGAAACTCCATCAACAGTGACCCCGCCCGGTCGCGTATCCAACAGGCGAGCCGGGGACAGGGCTGTATAACCGGCGCCCACCGCTCGGGCTGGCGGCACATGAACCACGCCGACAACACCCATGGCCACGAGTATCAATGCCACCAAAAGGACCTTCTGCTCGACCAGCCGTCCTCGCCGAATTCGTCGAACGGGCTGCGCCAAGTACACAAACCGATGTACCGCCATTGCCATCCTCCAAAGAAACTGAATGAACGCTCAGTATGTTCGGATGAGTCCCCCCAGTCAAACCACTCCCCACCACAGGACACCGAGATTTGAGGTTCCTGGACTACGGATTATCAGCTTCGGGATTGTAATAGGTCAGCCTCGATGCCGGGCCAACGGATCGGACTCTTGACATTCGTAAGGTTGATTGCGAACCGCCAGGTGATCTTCCACCCGATCTTGGAATGGGGCGACAGCAAAGCAACGCCATCCTCATCCAATGTGCCCATAGTTTCGGACTCCGAAGCACACCCACTAGGAACATCCTTTTCTATCGACCGTGGTCGTGTCACACGAAATACTGACAACAGCGGCCGAGTGATGGCCCCGCCGCATTGCTCACCCGTCGGAGGGCGCTGCTTGGGCCGCCATGGAAGCACACCGCATAGGCCCTTCCCTGCACGGCAACGCCATCCGGAATGCC
>JAYVGK010000506.1:0-2800 GCA_043772215.1 Acidimicrobiales bacterium
AATAGCCGGGCTGTCGCCGTGGACCTTCATGGCTCGGCGCAGCGGCCACGCCAACGTTCCCTGCGATTTGCCCATTGCCGAGGTCCTCTCCTATTGAGATAGCGGACGGTAGCGCACCCGTGAAGAAGCCGTCACTCTGCGCCGTATCGTCACCACCATGGCCCAGGTGACCAATGACAAAGATGCACCACTTGATGACGACATCCGCCTCCTCGGTCGTCTACTCGGTGACGTGGTGCGCGACCAGCACGGCCCGGCCACCTATGAACTGGTGGAGCGCATCCGTCGCCTGGCAGTAGGGCAGCGTCGTCGCCACAGCGACGATCATGGTCAGTTGGCCGCACTACTCCACGGACTGAGCACGGACCAGGCCATTCCGGTGATCCGCGCCTTCAGTTGGTTCTCGCTGTTGGCCAACATCGCCGAAGACGTACACCATGTTCGGCGCCGATCGTTTCACCGCCGGGTTGGCTCCCCCGCCCAGCCCGGATCGCTGGTACACGCGTTAGATCGTCTGCGCGCTGATGGTCGTGATGCCGACGAGGCAGCCGATCTACTGCAACGGCTGTGCGTGTCACCGGTGCTCACCGCTCATCCCACCGAAGTACGCCGCAAGACCGTGCTCGACGCCCAACAGGAGATCGCCCGACTGTTGCTGGAACGTGATCGCCTTGACCACGCGGACGAGGTGGAAGACAACCTGCGACTCCAGATCCTCATCTTGTGGCAGACGGCCATTTTGCGGCTGGCCAAATTGCGGGTGGGCGACGAAATCAACGAGTCATTGCGTTACTACCCCCTATCGCTCTTCGACGGCATCGTGGCACTACATCAGGACCTGGAGCGCGAGGTAGTAAAGCGTTGGCCGGAACTGACGGATTGGCACGCCACGCCGGTGATTCGCATGGGGTCGTGGATCGGCGGAGACCGCGATGGCAACCCGTTTGTCACCGCCACTGTGCTCCACAGTGCAATCCACGCTCAGTGCACCATGGCCCTTCAACATCATCTGCGCGCCTTGCACCGTTTGGCCATCGGGTTGTCGATGTCGTCACGGTTGGTGAACCCCACCGATGCACTACTGGCCCTGGCCGTTGCGGGTCACGACGATTCTCCCTTCCGTCAGGACGAACCGTACCGTCAGGCGCTTCGAGGCATGCATGACCGCCTTTCCGCCACCGCCCATCGCATCCTCGAATCCACCGATCACGATGCCCTACCCAATCATTTGCGCGCATATGACACCACTACAGAGCTGATGGATGACCTCGATGTGGTAGCTCACTCGCTGCATTCCCATGGAGCCGGACCCATTGCCCGCGCCCAGGTAGAACCGGTACGTAGGGCGGTTGAACTGTTCGGATTCCATCTGTGTGCATTGGATCTACGGCAGAACTCCGATGTACACGAGCAGGTGGTGGCGGAGCTGTTAGCCACGGCGTGTGTACATCAGCACTACCTGTCCTTGAGCGAAGCAGAGCGGGTGACTGTCCTCAATGCCGAACTCTCATCGCCTCGACCGTTGCGGGTACCCACAACCGTGCCCTCACCGCTCATGGCCGACGAGTTGGCCATCCTGGAAACGGCGGCAGCGGCCATCCGACGACTGGGACCGGGGGCCATACCGCAATACGTCATCTCCAAGTGCGACAGCGTCAGTGATGTGTTGGAGGTGGCAGTACTGCTGCGCGAGGTGGGTCTGCTGCGGATGAACAACCACGGCGCATACGAACTGGACATTGACATCGTTCCCCTGTTCGAAACCATTGGCGATCTCACTGCTGGTGGCGTCACCCTCCATGCCATGCTGGACCAGCCCAGGTACCGGGCGCTGGTGACCGCCCGCCATAACCGCCAAGAAGTCATGATTGGCTACTCGGATTCCACCAAGGACGGCGGGTACCTGGCCGCCAATTGGGCGTTGTACAACGGCGAGGCGGCGTTGTTGACTGCGGCGCAAACCCATCAAGTACATTTGCGCTTGTTCCATGGTCGAGGGGGCACGGTAGGCCGTGGTGGTGGACCCAGCTACGAGGCCATCCTGGCTCAACCTCACGGGTGCGTGGACGGCGAGTTGCGGATCACCGAACAGCGTGAGGTGGTGGCAGCGAAGTTTGCCGACAAAGACCTGGCCCGACGCAATCTGGAAAGCCTGGTGGCCGCCACTCTGGAAGCCACCGCCTTCGATACCGAGCAACTGGGGTCCGACGGCCCGGGCTTCGGTTCCATTGTGGAGACGTTGGCTGGATTGGCATGCGAGGAGTACCGCAGCCTGGTATACGAAACACCGGGTTTCTTGGAGGTGTTTCGCCTCATCACCCCTATTGCCGAACTGGCCGCCCTCAACATTGGCAGCCGACCCGCTTCACGCAAAGCTTCTACTCGTATCGAGGACCTACGAGCCATACCGTGGGTGTTCAGCTGGAGTCAGAGTCGCATCATGCTGCCCGGATGGTACGGCTGCGGCACGGCCTTCCAGCGCTGGGCGGGCTCAGATACTTCGCGCGCTGATGATCTGCGCACATTGTATGAGCGATGGCCGTTCTTTCGTACGGTGCTATCCAACATGGGCATGGTGCTGGCCAAAACCGACATCGCCATTGCCCGCCGCTACGCCGAGTTGGTGGCCCACGACCCCACCGGTACGGCCATTGTGGAGCGCATCATCACCGAGCACACCCTCACCGTGCAGTGGTTGGAAACCATCACCGGGCAGCCTCTCTTGGCTGACAATCCATCGTTGGCTCGCAGTATCGCCAACCGGTTCGCATATCTAGACCCGTTGAACCACCTCCAAGTG
>JAYVGK010000507.1:0-1821 GCA_043772215.1 Acidimicrobiales bacterium
GGGCGCCGAGACCGGGGCGGTCACGTTGCCCTGACGGAGCATCGGCGCCGTGCGCCGAGGCCTGACTACTCGTGCACTGCGTCCCTCGGAGAGAGACGGGCGCACTACCAACGGCGGGCGTCACGACGACAACGAGTCGGCCAGCACCGTGGTCTGCGTGGAGCGCCGGTCCAATCCGAGTACCCGCTTGCGTCGACCACCAGCCATTGCTGCTTCCATGGCCTCCACGAGTGCGCTGGCTCGCTTCGCCAAGATGTTGGTGGCCACGGGGATGGTGTGGCCGTCACGGGTGGTCACCCGGACGTCGAAGCCGAACCGATTCACCGATGTCCGAAGAATCTGGGTCACATCGGCGTAGTCAACGTTCGAACCTCGGCCGCCAATTTGGAGCTGCGCTTCTCCGCTGCGCTTCGATGCTCGCTCGGCCTGGCGACGCCCTGCGGTTGCGCTCTGGCTGCTCAACCGAAACGACAGCGAATCGGCGTCGAGACAGACGTTGGCCGCCAGCCGGCCAACCAGAAGGGTGCCCCACGACAAGGCTCCAGCCGCAGCAGCGGCCACCCATGCCCACTTTCCGGCCGCCAGTTCGCTGGCGAGGCTGGCTCCGCTCACCATACTGAGCAGGGCGAGGGGCGCCGCTGTCCATGGGCGGCAGGGGACCGTACGCGCTGGTGATGTGGGCTCGTCCAGACTCATCGGCCAAGACATCGGCACGATGGGGCACCTACTGAACTGTCACCTCGTGATGAAAGTGGTGTGATTCAAACCAAGGGCCACGGATAGGCGTGATCGGACTGGGGAGCGGGTAGTTCGCCTCGTCCGATGAGACGCTGGGCCCGTCGCCTCATGGCCGCCAGCTCCGTTTCGTCCAGCAGCGTCACCAAATCACCCAGATCACCGTCGGATGCATCGGCCAGCCGGGCCACGTCGCGCAACAACGCTTCGGGAACTGCCTCGCCCGCAAAGTCCCAGATGACGGTACGCAATTTGGGCTCATCGTGGAAGCACAGACCGTTGTCGATGCCCCACAGATGTCCGGCTGCGTCGAGCAGAACATGGCCGCCCTTACGGTCGGCGTTGTTGGCCAGTACGTCGAAAGTGGCCATGGTCCGGAGTTGGTGGTGCCAGGACTCGTCTTCGAGAAACGTGAAGTAGTGCTTGGCGAAATCGGCATCGATGAACGTTTGCACCGAGCCTTTGCCGTATTCACCGGTTCGAGCCACCGTTCGAGGGATCACGTCCCATCCCAACCATGCCGACAATTCATAGGCCGCCACTTCACGGCGGAACAAGCCGTTCGGAAAGTCCCACAGCGGCCGCTCGCCTTTGCCCGGCTTGTAGATGCCGCGAATGGCATTGGGGGCCAGGGACGGAAGGCCTTCGGATTCAGAGTCGGTCTCTGGCGGCTCGTCTACTGAGATCGGGGTCGTACGAGGATGCAACGTCACCAAGAACGTGGCGTTGGAACTCCATGGCATGCGACCTTCCACCACCATGGCGCCATCGAGCAGTACATCAAGATCCATGGGGGGTTCTGTGCTCAAGATCGTACCTGGATCAGTTGAAACACACGCAGCTGTAACCCACTGAATCAATGGGCGATTCACACACCGGACATGCCGGCCGACCAGCACGTACCAGCACCGATCCGGCTTCGGCAAAGGTCTTGGCTTGACTTCGTGAGATGGGGAAGCGGGCTTGCCCTCCGGTGCGGTCGGCGCCATCAGCGTCAGGCTCTGCGTCGTCGGCACTGGCGAACTCTTCAAGCACCACCATGATGCGATCCGTCGGTGCTTCATATCCCAATGCAATGGAGCCAAC
>JAYVGK010000508.1:0-1985 GCA_043772215.1 Acidimicrobiales bacterium
ATTGGCTATCTGAGCCTGTGGAAGGTGGACGTTGACCTTCACGAGGTGCCGGTGTTGGTGACCGATGACGTGGTGCTGCGTAGTTCCGAAGATGTATGCGCGCATTCGGTAGCGCTGTGTTTGTTGGCGCTGAAGGGGCAGGGTTTGAGCCAATTGGAGACGTTTGCCTTCGCCGACGCCTACAGCGTGTGGGATGCCCTCGACGCAGTGGAGACGGACTTCATCTTGGACATGGAGCCATCAGGGGCGGCGGTGCTGCAGTATGCGTGGCGCTACGAAGGGCTGCATGCTCTGGAGTGGGCATTGGGGCTCAACAATCATTTGGTGTTCCCGGTGGATACGGTGGATCCGGCCCGGGCCTTGGAGCTGTGTATCGAACGGATTGCCACTTGCGGCCGTGATGAACTGCCGCAATTGCGCAGTGCCAAGGAACTGCTTGACGCAATTGATGTGGCCCGCTGCCTGGAAGCCATTTCGGCCACAGCGGCGGCCCAGGCCCTCCCGCCTCCGGCGGACATGCATCCGGGCGTGGTGTTCGAACGCAACGACGCACTCAATTGGATCATCACACCCATCCCGTAGCCGGCATGGGTGATGCGTTGGTCAGAAGAATCGCTGCTTCGCCTTGCTGATGGTGAAGCCGTGTTTACTGAGATTTCGACACGTGAGCCCCGTGGTGGCCGGCGTGCAGGAGAACGGTCCATTACGCCACGTGACGCCATATTTGACGGTGCGGTAATGGCCTTGAATGGTGTCACCGGCGCATACGTGGCCGGGTCGTCCGGTGGCATTGATCTCTACGTCGGAGCCCCAGTCGAGGTCGCAATCGGCCGGCTTGGGGGTGAGTTTCGCAGTGCTGTTGAGCACGGTGCAGCGCAGCGCTTTTTGAGACCTGTCGTAGAGACATTGGGTGTTACCACTTGGTGTTTGAAACGTATCGATCCCCGACTCCTGCGCCGACACGGGCGCCGCAGAAAGGGTTCCGAACACGGCACCGAGAGCGATGAACAGTGATGCAGTGAGAGCAAGCCGTTTCATGTCCAAAACCTACTAGCTATCGAACCGGGCACCTCCACCGTCGCCCGTTGGGCGGTTCTGCTCAAGGTGAACCAAGATGAGGGGAACATGAAGCTGACCGACGCGCTACCGCTCACCTCCGCCGGATCGGTAGTGGCACCGTCGAGGGTGATGTTCGGACCGCACGAAACCAACCTGGGTCACGCTCGGATGTTCAGTAATCGCCATGTTGCGTACTACGCCCGTCGAGCAGCCGGTGGCGCAGGCATCATCGTCACCGAGGAGGCCTCGGTGCATACTTCGGACTGGCCATACGAACGGGCCCCGTTGGCGTCGGCCTGCGGCCCGGGCTGGTCTGCCATCGTGGCCGGTGTGCGCGCAGTTTCCACCAATGCTGTGTTGTTGGCAGCGCTGGGCCATAGCGGAGGGCAGGGCACCAGCCATTGGAGCCAGGGTGTGTTGTGGGCTCCATCACCCGTGCCGGAAGTGGCCTCGCGTGAAGTTCCCAAGGTCATGGAGCAGGCCGACATCGATGCGGTGATCAGCGGATTCGCAACTGCTGCCACATTGGCTGTGAGCAGCGGCATAGATGGCGTGGAAATCAACGTAGGACAATTCAGTCTGCTCCGCCAGTTCCTCAGCGGACTCACCAATATGCGCGCAGATGAATATGGTTTGGATAGATTGCGTATGGTGCGAGAGGTGCTGACTGCGGTGCGCGCCGCCGTTGGCCCAGCCGTGGTGGCACTGCGCCTCAGTGTGGACGAGATGGCACCTTGGGCGGGAATCGTGCCCGATGCGGGGGCGGCGCTGGCGGTGGAGTTTGCTGCGCTGGTTGATCTCATCACCGTTGTGCGTGGATCCATCTACACGGGATGGGCCACTCGGCCCGACATGCAGGTTCCGCAGGGGTTTGCCATCGATCTGGCCCGCCAAGTGCGTACCGCCCTTCACGAGGCCGGGTGCCC
>JAYVGK010000509.1:0-2576 GCA_043772215.1 Acidimicrobiales bacterium
AGTTCGCGTGCCACGGCGGCCCGAGTGCGTTGCGCCAATACTGGGTCGACATCGAACACCGCCTGCCAGTCGTCCTCCACCAACTCGAGCGGGCAGTGAACGACATCGCCGAGCAGCATCGCCCGATCCTTGCCGTGTGACACCACCATGATGGTGGAACCCGGAGTGTGGCCCGGTGCACCCTGCACATCGAGGCAGGGGAAGATGGTGGTGTCGCTCTCCCAGAATTCCATCCGGTCGGCTACCGGTGCCATCTTGCGAGCCGCCCCGCCTGCAGGATCATCAACGAAATGGGCCCAATCAGCGCGATGGCAGCGGTACGTCGCATTCGGAAACACCACAACTCCCTTTTGAGTAGCCCATCCGACATGGTCGAAATGCAGGTGCGTGAAGAGCACATCGGTGACGTCGCTCGGCTGCACCCCGAGGACGGCGAGACTGGCGAGGAACCGGCCACCCTCCATACCGCCATCAGTTTTCATCGGACCCAGCCCGCAGTCGATGATCACGGTGCGATCGCCCAACTGCACTACGAAGCCGCCAAGCGCGAATTCGATCATGCCGTCGATGACGAACTCGGCGTGAGCCGCAAACGGATCGTCGGCGGTTCCGCCGTAACGAAGGATGTCCGCCGCCGCTTGGCGGAATGTGCCGTCGTACACCGGATGGATTTCTAGCGAGCCGACCTTCATGACTGCGCACCCTACGACCGTGCCGGGAACAGACACAGCTGAGCTCGGGCAATGCCGACTCCCTATGATCGGCACCCATGTCTGCGCTCAGCATCCCCGCCAACCCTGCCGCCGTCACCGCCGAGTGGATGTCCCACGTACTGCACCTATCGGGTGCCCTTCCGGACGGGTCGTCGGTGGCCTCCATCGAAATCGAGCCCCTCGGCGCTGGAGTTGGGGTGATGGGTGAACTGGCGCGCATCCGCCTCGCTTTCGCTGGCGACAGCGGAACGGCCCCGGCCACCGTGATCGTGAAATCGCCGTCACCGTTCGAAGCCAATCGCGCTCAAGGCGTGAGTTTGGGCATGTACGAAGCTGAGATCCGCTTCATGCGTGAGCTCGCCGCCAGTACCTCTGTACGTACGCCACGCGTGTTTCTGGCCGACATCGTCACCGGAACTGCTGAGTTCGTGGTGGTGATGGAAGACCTCGGTCATCTCGAGATGGGTGATCAGGTTCAGGGCGTGACCCCCGTACAGGCTCGTGACGCCGTGCTGACCATGGCCGATCTGCACGCCTGCTGGTGGGATAGGGTCAAATCGCCGTCGATGGAATGGGTGCCAAGCGTGGTGCACGCCCGTATCGAGGCGCTCGCCCAGATGTGGCCCGCACTGTGGATGGGCTTCAACGCCAAGTTCGCTTCGTCGCTGCCTGACGGTGGGGTGGAGGCGGGTGAGCTCATCTCCGCCAATTTCTGGAGGGTGATGAACAGGATTGGTGAGTGGCCTTGGACATTGCTGCACCAGGATTATCGCGTCGACAACTTGTTCTTCGACCCCAACAACGCTGACGATCCCGTGGTGGTCATCGACTGGCAGGGCATTGGTCGCGGTCCCGGAATTTATGACCTGTGCTATTTCCTCGGTGGCTCGTTGACCATCGAGGATCGTCGGGCCCATGAGGCATCTTTGGTGCGGGCGTACCATGACCGCCTTGTGCAGCGGGGCATCACCACCTATTCGTTCGAACAGTTGTGGCACGACTACCGATTCGGTCATCTCACGAGTTGTTCCACCGTGGTACTCGTTGGCGCCACCTTCGACCTCGCCAACGAGCGGGGCATGGCGCTGGTAGATGCGCTGGCCAGTCGTCACTTCCAGGCCGTCATCGACCATCGCTCTGTGGAACTGCTGGGCGAACTCGAAGCCTGAGCGCGCACACTACGGGTCTGCTTCATCCACCCGACGCAGCGGGCACGCTTTGACGTATGTTCACTGCCGTGCTGGGCAAAAGCTGGATCGCCGACCGGATACCTACCGACCGTTTTCCCAACTACACGCGCGGCAATGCCGGTGAGGTGCTGGCCGACCCGGTCAGTCCTCTTGGTTGGACCTTTGCATGGGAGAGCGGCATCGTTCTCGGTTGCCGAGATGGCTTTGTGCAAATGGGCGTATTCGACGCCGACGAATACAGCGCCGACCAGCCCGAGACCTTCGGCCTGTTCGGTGGTTACTTCTACAATTCGTTGACCCAGGCTCGCCTGTTCGGCGTGCGCTCCGGTGCGGGATGGCAGGCCGTCGACAACGCCTACTTCGACGATCCGGCTGCAGTTCCGCCATATGCAGAGCGTGACTGGCACACATCGGCGCGCCACACCGAGCTACTCGGAAAGCAAATGGCGTGGATCATGTCGACGCCCCTCGTCCCGGAGATCGAACGCCAGAAACGCGACGCCCAGGCACTGCGCGACAGTCGCCCTGATCTCGCCGTGCTGAGTATTGCGCAACTACTCGGCCGCGCCCGATCGGTGCAGCGCCATTTGGTGGCCATGTTCACGCAGCACGTGTGGGCGTCGCTCGGTGCTTCGGTGGGCCCGGGCATTCTCGCCGCACTCACTGCTGACAT
>JAYVGK010000510.1:0-4071 GCA_043772215.1 Acidimicrobiales bacterium
ACGTAGAGAGGTCCAGCACACCAACATCACCAATACCACACGATCAACCACCAGCAACTACACACTATGACACTGAACCGGTGAGTTATCGTACACGAGTTATCGTACACGACGACTACGACTACGACTTGAACGCCAACTACTACTACTACTACTACTGGCACGCCATCGTGGGACGGCGTAAGCGTACCGGTGGAATCTCGCCTGCTATGCAGCAGGTGCTTCCAGGTTCTGTCGAACGGCAGATGCAGCGTTGACTGGCTGCTGTGCACGTCGGTGAGCGCGGTAGATTGACGCGATCGTGCGATTGTCCAAAGCGGCTTCGCGGCGCGCGTGAATACGTTGCCATGCGAGTGTTTGTTGCTCCGTCCTGATTTGTTCAATGAGTTTGGCGGTCGAGGCTTGTTTGCCAAGAATGGGGATGAGTTGTTCCATGTATTCGTAATGCGCGTCGCGCAGAAGTGACGCCTGTAGGGTCACGCGTTGTCCACCGCGTCGACGTCCGTAGACGTCGGGCGAGACCTCCCAGAACAAGACCTGTATGAAGGGATGGGCAATGCGTTCGGTACATGTGGCGCGGAGGTGGTGAGCAATGAAGTTCATGCGACGGGTGCGGATGACGGTTGTGATGAACGGCTTGTCGCCGTAGAGTTGTTCGGTGTGGATGGTGTGGCGCGACACGTAAGCTGGTTTGAGTCCAAGAGCGAAGCGGAGCATGCGTCCAAATGTGCCATTGAGTGCGTCTTCGTACGCACGGGTGAGGGGCCATGCACCTATTCCGTAGGTCCAGATGGGTTCGACAAGAGCGTAGAACAGGTTTCGCTTCCACTTGAGATCAAGGTTGCTCTTCCAGACGCTTTTCAGCGACTGGAGAGCAGCCCAGCACTTCTGCGAGCGTTTGGTCAAGTCTTTCCACGGATCGGTGGCAAAGACGCCGAGGTACTTGTAGTGCGACACGACAGGTACCGGTTTCCCAGTTCGATCTGATACTTCCCCCGGGGGGGTGCTGATGTGGAAGCGCTCCGTTTTGCCTTCTCCGAAGTTGATGCGGAGACCACAGGCAAGAGCGAGTTCTTGGAGGGAGCGGAAGAGGAGCTGCGCGTGTTCTGGTGTGTGTGCTAGGAGGATGAGGTCATCCGCGAAGCCGAGGACGTTGAGGATAAACGCGCCCTGCTCACTGGACAGTTCGGTCGGGCCGATCTTCAGGCCAACGTGTGGGAGTGCGCATAGTATAGCATCTACGACAATGACGAACAGGAAAGGTGCCAATGTGTCGCCTTGGAGAACCCCGAGCGTGACGTCGATCGCCTCTTCGGAGGTGATTCCGTCGACGCGGACGCGGAGTTGATGACCATGCATGATCTTTAGAATACACGCGATCAGGCAGTCTGGGACGTTCCAGCGGCGGAGGGCCAGTTCAATGGCCTTCCACGTGATGGAGTCGAAGGCTTTGCTGAAGTCGACGTATGTTCCGTGGAGGGGGAAGCCTTTGCGGCTGCGCGCGATGTCGCAGAGGGCAGTGACACACATGATGTGTCCCGCCGTGTTGCGTTCAGGGCGGAAGCCGTTCTGGCCCCAGTTGAGTTGCGGGTCGATGTGGGGTAGTAGTCTGTTGAGGAGTATCCGGTTGAACAATTTTGACATGTGCGGCATGAGAGATATTCCACGCCAATTCGTGAGCAGTGAGATGTCACCTTTCTTGGGCAGAGGTACGAGTAGCGAGGTGCGGAGCTCCTGCGGGACGGCGGAGTGGAACATGGAGTTGAGGATGTAAAGTAGGGGGACTCTCAGTTCGGGCAGACGGAGGACCTCATTTGGTATTTCATCGTGACCAGCAGCTTTGTTGGATTTGACGGATTCGAGGGCGTTGGTGATTTCGGCGATCGAGATCGATCCAGTATCGAATGGGAAGTTCCGATCGTGCGGTCGGAAGATGCGCTCGAGAAGGACATCATCGGTATCAGGTTGACTCCCATAGAGAGTCTTGAAGTGACCGGTGAAGCGCGAGATTCGTTCTTTGTTGTTGGGGGCTGGCAGTGTTTTCCTGTTTTGTGGGCGTAGTGCGGATATATGGGTCCACGCGAGGCGTGGGTCTTTCAACAGGAGCTTCGTGTACATTCCAACTAGCCGCTCGACTTCGGAGGTGTAGTGAGCATCAGCGGCTGACAGCATGGTGTCATGGTCGCGCAGACGAGCTTCCATCATCACGAGGGCCTTCACGAGGTCGGCTTTGTAAGACGGTTGCAGCGTAGCACGCAGTTGGGAGGGCAGCAGTTCTTTAGCGATTCGATATGCGCCAACGAAGTCACCATACGTCGTCACGCCCTTGAAGGCGGAGACGAACGTGTGGCGAAGTTCGGGATCGGTTCGCAGGGCTTTGAAGTCAGGTCGTGGTTGCGGCGGAGTGGCATTCTTGTCGAGCTTGGGCGTTCGGTAGCAGAGTCGGATAGATAGGAGTTTGTGATCAGACTGAACGGGAAGGTACGAGGTATTGTAGTTTTTGAGTGCATGCCTTTGTCGATTGGGGAGAAGTGCGTAGTCGAGCGTCGCTTGTTTGTGCGTCTTCTGTATCACAGGGTCCTTTGCCAGGACAAGCTGCGTAAACAGATCTTCTGATTGGAGGAAGTCTTGAAACTCCTGAGCGGCACGGTACAGCGGCTGATTACGACGCGTCACCTGGTTTAGTTGTCGCGAGTTGAAGTCTCCCAACATCACAAGGAGATCACGTCGCGGTAGGTCGGACACGAAGTTGGAGATTGCGTCAAATACGAATTGTCGCTCGTCAGGAGCGGTGAACGTGGGCATGTAGACTGACAACACGGTCAGCCGTTGAAGTTTGACAGCAATAACACGGCCAGGAACGATCACGTGCGTGGACACAAACGCTGGTGCGAGTTGGGGCGAGATCAGAATCCCAACACCAGCTTGAGCAGACGTTCCAGGTAACACACTTTCGCAAAACAGCCAGCCAGGTACATCAACCTGCGGGCTCTCAGTTGTTCGGCGTGTTTCTTGAAGCGCTGCCAAGTGTACACAACGTGAATGGAGAACACAAATCAAGCAGTCAATTTTTGCGCGATCTGTCAATGTTCGACAGTTCCATGTGCATAGTATGATTCCCTTTGGCCCCCAAAGCCTCAGGGTGGTACGGTTCTTGGGTTGGACAGTTCTACTCGTCGGATCGTTCGACTGGACGACCGTCGGAGCAGTTGCCTCTGGCATGTGGGTTCTGGGCGGGGGCACACTACTTCCCCCGCCCGGTCGAAGCACAACTTCGAGTTTCCTGAGTCTCTTGAAGCGTTGCCGCTCCGAGTGAGTCACAGCTCCCCGAGTTGGAACAAACGGTGGGTAAAATCGAAGCTTTAGCACCAATATATCGCACGATCGTGGCGCAGGAATGCGGAATGTATCACCTGAATCGAAAAATTTGACCATGACAGAGCCGTGGTTTTCCGACACACTCACACACACACCAACAAGTGAGTAGCGCACCTCGTTTCGAATGAAAACATAGGTCACAAAATGACCGACTTGGGCTGTTTTGAGATGTACTCCAAGCCACCGCTTTGCAACTTCGAGCTTCGCCAATCGAACGTTGTCATCAACAGGTGGTAGTGGGTAAATTCTGCCGCCGCCAGCAGCTCCATAGTCCACAAATGCTGACGTGGCGGTCGGTTTTTCCACAACCACACCCCTCCACTTCTGCAAAGGTTGACCTTTGAGACGCCATGAAACGAGCAAAATATCTCCAACTTGAAGGTTTCGCACGATGTTTGACACAAAGTGTTGTAGCAACGGTATCCGTTTGCATGAACCGCATGTTGTTTTTAGCCAACCAGAACGGTTACTCATCAAATTGCTTTGATTTTCTCCATTTTGTTTGGTTTTTTCAACAAGGAAGGATGGCTACGCTGCGCTCCGGGCTTACGCTCGGCTTCGCCTCGCTCGTCGCTCCGCTCCGGCCCGTCGCTGCAGCTCCGCCATCCTTCCTTGTTGAAAAAACCAAACAAAATGGAGAAAATCAAAGCAATTTGATGAGTAACCGTTCTGGTTGGCTAAAAACAACATGCG
>JAYVGK010000511.1:0-4489 GCA_043772215.1 Acidimicrobiales bacterium
TGGACGAGGTAACCGCAGGACATTCCCGCAACGGCCGCGATTCCCGCCTTACGACCATGGGCGAGGGTTGTTGCGAGTGCGAGAAGAACGTCCGCTCCCGGGGTGGCAATGATCAATGCTGCCTGGAATACGTAGGAAAGCACGGAGTTCAGCGTAGGTGTTGAACCGTCCACTAGGTATGAGGTGTCCGACCATTCACGACCTCGAACCTGCGTCGCGTCCACACTCGCGCCACGTCTTGGGGGAAGCCCGATTGTGGCACGCTGAGGCTCATGGGTGACCGGGTGGTGCGGGTGCTGCCGGATGTGGCCGCCATAGACAAAGTGTTCGACTACATCGTTGCGGACTCCGTGCCGGGTGCGCAACTGGTTCGGGTGGGTAGCGAGGTCCGCATCAGCCTCCACGGACGACGGGTCGGGGCATGGGTTTTGGCGGTGGATGTTCAACCCACATCCGGCGTTATCCTGCGCCCCATTGCCAAGGTTCGTGGACTGGGGCCACCGGCCATGGTGGTGGAGTTGTGCAATTGGGTGGCGTGGCGATGGGGTGGTCGTAGTGCTCAGGTGCTGCGCTTTGCCTCCCCGCCGCATCCCGTCCGGGCCCTACCCGCAGCGGGACATGACGGCGTGGTCCCTTCGTCAATCGAGGGCGATGCGCTCGCCACCCTCGTAGTAGGTGCACTGAATGTCAGTGCACCTACAGTTGTGGTGACACCTCCAGGCGCTGACCGATTTGCCATGGTGGTGGAGGTGTGTCGCCAGGCGGGCAAGAACGGGGCGATCATCATCACTCCATCTGCGGTGATGGCCGAGTCGCTGTATCGCCGCCTCCGCCGAGTCGGAGTGGCTACCGCATTGTTACCGCAAGACTGGGCCATGGCTGCCGCCGGTGGATATGTGGTGATCGGGGCTCGCACTGCGGTGTTTGCCCCCATCCCGGCGCCGGCCGCCATCGTGGTGATCGACGAACACGACGAGTCCCACCAAGACCCGCGCACCCCCACGTGGCATGCGCGTGACGTGGCCGTAGAGCGAGCTCGCCGGGCGGGAATCCCCTGCATCCTCACCTCGCCATGTCCCACACTCGAAGCCCTGGCCATTGTTGATGGTCGGGTGCTGATACCCACCCGGGCCGCTGCGCGGAAAGGGTGGGCCATCACCGAGGTCGTCGATCGTAGCCAGGAGGAACCGGGGCGCCAAGGTCTCATAGCCCCTGGGCTGGTACATCATCTGCGCGCTGACGGTAGGGTCATTTGCGTGCTCAACCGTATCGGTCGGGCACGGTTGCTGGTGTGCGTCACCTGCAACGAGGTGGCTGGATGCGAGCGCTGCGGAGCGGCCGTGGCTCAGCCCACCACCAATGCAGTTTTGGTGTGTCTGCGTTGCGCCATGGAGCGCCCGGTGGTGTGTGCCAAGTGCGGCGGGGCTCGGCTGAAAGCTGTTCGTATGGGTACGGCCCGGGCTCGCGAAGAGCTCGAAGCCATTGCCGGACGCCCAGTGGGAGAGGTCACTGCCAGCACCACGGAGTTGCCTGGTACGCAGGTGTTGGTGGGCACCGAGGCAGTGTTGCACCGGGTGGATCGCGCCGACGTGGTGGCGTTTCTGGATCTCGACGCCGAGTTGTTGGCCCCTCGTCACCGTGCTGCGGAACAGACCATGGCTTTGCTGGCCCGGGCCAGTCGCTTGGTGGCGGGACGCTCGGGGCGGGTGGTGTTGCAAACCCGAGTGCCCGAGCACGAGGTGGTACAGGCCGCTCTACTTGGCGATCCGTTGCGTCTGGTGGCCGCTGAGCAGGCTCGGCGCAGGGTGTTGCGGTTTTCCCCAGCGGCTGCGGTGGCCGTCATCAGCGGCCCGTCGTGTGACGCTTGGGGGCAACGCCTGCGACTGATGGCACCAACGGTGGAAGTCACGGGTGGACCGGGCGGTCCATGGCTGGTTCGCTGCGCCGACCATGAAGTATTGGCCGACCTATTGGCCGGTGTTGATGCCGATCGTCCGCCCGGCCGAGTCCGTATCGAGGTCGATCCGCTCCGTATTTAGCGCCCCGAACCGCAACAAGAACGGGTCACAACGTGGATCTTGTTTGGGAACATACTCAATTAGCCACTTTTCCCGCACAAGATCCACCGAACAACCCATTCTTGTTTGGGTTGTGGGGCGCTACGAAGCGCAGGACTTCTGGGTGCTGAGCCAGTGGACGGCGGCGTTGAGGACGGGATCTGCGGCATCACCGACGTGATTCCAATCCACCGTGACCACTACATCGGCGGGGATGGGCCCGTCATAAGTTTTCCCGGTGCGATCGGTATCGACGGCATTGGTGACGATGATGCTGGCCAAATCCGGCAATTGGGTCATGACGTTGAAGGTGGTGAGCCCCTGCGTGGGCTCGCCGAAGCTGCGGGTGTTGGCCCGGCCTCGGAAGGCAATGGTGGTGGCTTCGCCCGCTGATGCCGTCAGTGAACTGGTGAGTATGGCCACTGAGGCGTCCGGGGCGCTGAGCGAGTATGGCGAGGCCGCTCTCGACACCGCAGCAGGATTGGCCCCCGGTGCCATGGTGGTGTCGGCGGACCCCGGGGCGGCCGCTCGACGGATGGTGATCTGTCCGGCTGCGTACACCCACTGCTCCATCACTCCGGCGGCATCGATCTTGCCAGCCACCGGCCCGTCGCCGAGGAGGGGACCGGCGGCCGCCAGCATCGGATAGATGTATCCACCCCGGTTGGTCCGCAGGTCCACCACCCATCCGCAGCGCGCCACAGCATCGATGGTGCGAATCGCCTGCTGGGCACCGGTGGCGTAGGCGTCCTGATCAGCCTGGGTACCCACGATGCCGGGCAATTCCAGGTAGCCGATACGACCCGGTAACTCCAAACTCTGGGCCACGTTGGCCTTGGGGACGCTGATAAGGGTGGGCTCGCCTCTCGAGATGACAATGCGCTTCTGTGTTCGGGTGTTGCGCCGGGTCACCGTGAGGGTGATCTTCACGGGGAACTCCCCATCCCCGGCGGCCGGTATGGCAATGACTCCGTTGGCATGTTTGGGCGCCTTGGCGTCCACCTTGTCGATGCGATCCCCCACCACCAGACCAGCAACCGCAGCCGGGCTGCCGGGTGCCACCGTGATCACAATCAACTGCGGCCACACGGCGGTGAAGCCGTATCCCGTGACCTTGCCCACACTGAGACGAACGGCATCAGGTGGCCGCTGGAAGCTGGAATGGCGATCGCCGAGCGACTTGAGAACCGATGCAATGATGTCGTAGGTGTAGGCGATAGTTGCTGCGGCGGTGGCCTTTCGCTCGGCGTCGGCGCGGATAGTTGCCCAGTCCACCGACGTTCGTTTCAGTGCATAACGCTCGATGAAATCCAGCGCTCGGGCTGTGTACTCCGGAGGCGACGGCAACGCCAAGGTGGTAGTGGTGGTAGCGGGGGCGATAGTGCCGGTCACCGTTTGCACGCGAACGGCACTGGTGGCCAGCGTGGTGGTGGACGCAGCGGTAGTCGACGCCCAGGCGGCGCCCACGGTGATCACGACGACGGCAGTGGCGCGGCGGTATGCGGTGCGGATCACCTGCCCAGTTTGGCTGATGGTGATCGGGTCCAATGCATCAGGTCATGATGGGTTGGTGAGCGAACCTCCCCGTATGCCCGGTCCCACCGGCTACCAGTCGGCGCAGGCTCCGAATGTGACTGGATCAATCAGAGACAATGATCTGCAGAGATCGGCCATCATCATTGGCTCGTTGGTGGCGTTGATGTGGTTGGTGGAGATCGTGGACACGGTGGTGCACCACAAGCTGGACCGATTCGGGGTGCGGCCCCACAACGTCGGTGGGCTGCGCGGCATTGCCTTTGCCCCATTCCTGCATGCAGGATTTGCTCACCTCATTGGCAACACGGTGCCCTTTGCGGTGATGGGGTGGTTGGTGCTCAGCGGTGGCCTGCGCCGCTTTGTCACCGTGAGCGTATTGGTGGTGGTGGGTAGCGGCATAGGGGCCTGGGTGTTTGGCAACAGCAACGAGGTCCATATCGGGGCCAGTGGCGTGGTGTTTGGCTACCTCGGCTATCTGTTGTTGCGAGGCGTGTTCGAACGCCGTATTGGTCAACTGGCTGTGGGTGTGGCGGTGGGGGTGCTGTACGGCGGCGCTCTACGTGGCGTGCTGCCTACCCATCGAGGCATCTCCTGGCAGGGGCATCTGTTTGGCTTCTTGGCCGGGTGCGCAGCCGCCTGGCTGCTTTCTCGCTCTGCTGACGCAATTCGGGAAGGATCACCGGCATGAACGAAACCGTGCGCTTTGAACTCCTCGAAGGTGACGACGCAGGCATTGCCCGCATAATGTTGAACCGCCCCGAAGCGCGCAATGCCCAGAGCGTGGCGATGACCTATGAACTCAATGCTGCCTTCGATACGGCGGCGGCCGATGACACCGTGAAGGTGGTGATCTTGGCCGCTGAGGGACCCCATTTCTCCGCCGGGCACGACATGCG
>JAYVGK010000512.1:0-5166 GCA_043772215.1 Acidimicrobiales bacterium
GAGCTCACGGATGTGTTCGAAGGTACCGAGGCCAAGGTGTTCCAGGCCCCGTCGGTGAAGGGGCTCAAACTCGAAGGCGGCGCAGAGCTCACTCGAAACCGCATCGACCAACTCACCGCCCTCGTGAAGCAGTGGGGCGCCAAAGGATTGGCGTGGTTCAAGGTCAAAGACGGCGGTGAGGTGGAAGGTCCGGTGGCCAAGTTCATGGCTACCAGTGAGTTGGCCAACGTACTCGAGCGTATGGCTGCGCAACCCGGCGATCTGTTGTTCTTCCAGGCCGGCGACAAGGACCCGGTTCGTACCGTGCTCGGTGGCTTACGCAATGAATTGGGGCGTCCGCCAGTCAACGTGGGTGGCTTGCATTTTCTTTGGATCGTAGATTTCCCTATGTTTCATGGCACAAAGGACGACGGCACCCCGGCGCCTGCGCACCACGCCTTCACGCATCCCCACCTCGATGACATGGACCGGCTGGAATCGGATCCGTTCTCGGTTCGTTCGCAAGCTTACGATCTCACCCTCAATGGTTGGGAGTTGGGATCAGGGTCCATCCGGATCCATCGCCCTGATCTGCAGCAGCGCATCTTCAACCTGCTCGGCATCACCGAAGAGATGGCCCAGACGAAGTTCGGGTTTTTCCTCAACCCGTTCAAGTACGGCGCTCCCCCTCACGGCGGGTTCGCTTTCGGTATCGATCGTCTCACCGCCATCCTGGCTGGTGAGGAGAACATCCGCGAGGTCATCGCTTTTCCCAAAACGCAAAGTGGTCTTGACCCCATGACCAATGCCCCCACCACCATCACCGACAAGCAGTTGGCCGAGCTGAGCCTGCGGGTACTGCCGACCAGGTCGTAACAAACAATGACCAGACTTCACGACCAAATCGCCTTCATCGTAGAAATCGACAAGCTCAAAGGGGTACTCCGGGAGAATCCCACGGCCAACGGTGAACGGCGGGAGAACACGGCCGAGCACTCGTGGCAGTTGGCCATGGCGGCCATGGTGCTGGCCGAGCACGCCAATGAACCGGTGGACGTGGCCATGGTGGTGCGGATGTTGCTGGTGCACGATCTAGTAGAAATCGACGCCGGCGACACGTTTGTGTACCTCACCATGGACGCCGCCGGTCGCGAGGAGCAGAACCAGCGCGAGATGGTGGCGGCGGAACGCATCTTCGGACTGTTGCCGCCCGATCAAGGGGCTGAGATGCGAGCCACGTGGGACGAGTTCGAGGCGGCCCAGACCGCCGAGGCTCGCTTTGCCAAAGCGGTGGACCGACTGGCACCCATGTTGTTGAATCGAGCATCAGGAGGTGGGTCGTGGAAGCGTCACTCTATAGACCCGGCTCAGACTCATCGTTTGGTGGACGCCCAGATGACCGCTGGCTCAGCGGCGCTCACTTCATATGCGCACGAACTGATTGATAAATCAGTGGCCGACGGGTTGTACGCCGTCGACAAGTAGTCCTTCGGCCAAGCACCAAAGCACACCGGTGAGCGACAGTCCATTGTCCACCCGACCGGCGCGAAGTTCAGCGCGCAGATGATCCAGCGGTACCCACTCGATACGTTCGGCCTCGGTGAGATCGGTGGGCTCACCGACGTGGGTGGCGCTGTTGGTTAGGAACACCACAAAACGCAGGTCCACCGAGCCACTGGCCGGCGCATAGTCCAACACCTGTGTGAGAGGCCCGCACCGCCAACCGGTTTCCTCCAGCACCTCACGCTCGGCTGCCGCCATCGGTGTCTCGCCGGGATCCACCCGCCCGGCAGGAATTTCCCAGCCCCAGCGATCGGAGATGAAGCGATGTCGCCACAACATCAACACGCCCTTGGCCGGATCGTGCACGACCACGCCGGTGGCGGCTTGGTCGAAGCGCACCACGTGATGACCGAACCTGCGACCCTGCGGACCCGGTATCTCCACATCCACCATACGAAGGCGCACCCATTCGCTGTCGTAGAGGGGTTCTTCGCCATGCACGGTCCATCTCATGATGAGAGACGCTACCGTCGACGGTGATGCCAACGTCCCCTGACCACGAGCCGGACCTGTTCAGTGCCGCCATGGCCGAGCACTTACAACGCCAGGCTCCGTTGGCGGCGCGTATGCGTCCCGAGACGCTCGACGATGTGGTGGGTCAAGAGCACCTGCTGGGCAAGGGACGTCCGTTGCGCCGCCTCATCGAGAGCGACCGGCTGTCCAGCGTCATCTTGTGGGGGCCGCCCGGGACCGGCAAAACCACGCTGGCCAGCCTCATTGCCAGTGCCACGTCCAAACACTTCGTGGCCCTGTCGGCGGTCACGGCGGGGGTCAAGGACGTTCGCGAGAACGTGGAGAAGGCACGCGAGGAACTCAAGCTGCATCAGCGCGGCACCATCTTGTTTCTTGACGAAATTCATCGCTTCAACCGCACCCAGCAGGATGCCTTGCTGCCCAGTGTGGAGACCGGCACGCTGATCTTGGTGGGGGCCACCACCGAAAACCCGATGTTCAGCGTCAACGGCCCGCTTTTGAGCCGCTCCACGTTGTTCCGCCTGCATCCACATACCCCGGAATCCCTGGCCACGCTGGCCCAGCGCGCTCTCACCCGAGAAGGGGCCACGGCCGACGCCGATGCCATCACCCATCTCGTGAACCGCGCCGATGGTGATGGTCGCAGCCTGCTCACGAGTTTGGAGGTGGCGTTGGCATTGGTGGGAGAGGACAACCGGTCCATCACGTTGGCCGATGCCGAAGCCGCCGCTGATGCGCGGGTGCTGCGCTACGGCCAGGATGAGCATTACGACGTCATCAGTGCCTTCATCAAAAGTGTCCGTGGTTCGGACCCGGACGCGGCGCTGTACTGGTTGGCCCGCATGCTCACAGCGGGGGAGGACGCCCGTTTTGTGGCTCGGCGGATTGTGATCCTGGCGTCCGAGGATGTGGGCATGGCCGATCCCATGAGTCTGGTGGTGGCGGATGCCGCCGCTCGCGCCGTTGAGTTCGTGGGTATGCCGGAGGCACAATTGGCTCTGGCCCAGGCCACAGTTCATCTGGCGTGTGCCCCGAAGTCGAACCGAAGCGCGCTTGGTATGTGGTCGGCGATGGCCGAAGTACAGGATCGCGCTGCGGGGGCGGTGCCGCTGCATCTGCGCGACGCGCACTATCCCGGAGCATCCAAATTGGGGCATGGCCAAGGGTACGAATTGCCTCACGATGCACCGCAGGGTTGGTTGGCTCAGCAGTACCTGCCCGACGATCTGGTGGGTAGGCGCTTCTATGAACCGTCATCACATGGTCATGAGGCCCGTGTGGCGCAACGGTTGGCGCAACTGCGTGATGGGTCTGATCGGATAGCCGACTCCGAGGTCACCGATACCGACCTGGTCAGGTAAGACTGCTGACATGCGTGCTTCGGGATCTCGATCATGACGTGGTGGGGGTGGCTGTTGGCGGTCACGGCTGTGGTACTGCTGGCGGTGGTGGTCACATTGGCGCTGGTCATTCGTCGTCTGATCCGGTCGGTGCGAGAGTTGGCCACGGGGTTGGACGGTCTCCGTCAGCAAACCCTGCCGTTGTTGGCTGACACCCGCAGTGCGTTACGCAAGTCGGAAGGGGTCAATCGGCGTGCTGATCAGCTCATCGACACGGCCACCTCCATCACCGGTACGGTGGACGCCGCCACCCGGTTGGCGTACTCGGTGGTGTCGAATCCATTGGTACGCGTGCTGTCGTTCTTCACCGGCACCCGGCGCGCCGCCAAACGGCTACGCAGTGTTACCTCGCCTGACGGCGCCATTGCCCGTCGTACGCAGGTACCTCGCCAAATCCAACAGGCCCGCAACACGCGGCGCGAACTCCCTGTCAGTAAACCAAGTACCAAACCCAGTATCAAGTCCACCAACAAACGGAGCCGGAAGCCAACGAAGTGAAACGTATATTTGGTTCTATCTGCGCGCTTATGGTATTGACGGTGGTGACGGTAGTGCAGTTCCCGTCGGCTACAGGGGCAGCGACGGCATTGGTGGCCAAGCGGATTTTGCTCAACGGCAAAACAGTCACCCTGTCCACGCCCGCATCATGGAAACTTTCGGTGGCGGCCACGGGCCTGCATCGAGTGCGCTTCCTCACTCCCACGCCGGACGGCCGCATCATTGCCACAGACTTGAAAGACCTGTCCGACAACGCCGCCGGCGCCCTGTGGATGCTGTCTGGACTCGACGCCAAGACCGGCAAATTCGCATCGGTCGTCCCATTTCTGCGCAATCTCCGCAACCCCAACAGCGTGGCATTCTTCAACGAGGCGGCTACTGCCACGGCGCAGGCGCGCACTTGGCTGTATGTGGCCCTCACCGATCAATTGGTGCGCTATCCATGGAAGAACGGTGACACTGCGCCCAGCGGTCCAGCCCAACAGATCTCCCGCTTTCCTGATTTCGGGAAGCCGGCCAAAGAGGGCGGGTGGCATCTCACCCGGACCGTGGTGGTGGGTCCGGACGGCTTTGTGTATGTGTCCGTAGGATCATCATGCGACGCCTGTGTGGAAAACGAGAAGGAGCGGGCCACCATCTTGCGTATGGACCCCGAAGGCAAGAAAGTAGATGTGTACGCCACCGGCTTGCGCAATTCGGTGGGCATGGTGTTCGTGGGCGACCGACTACTGGTGACTGCTATGGGTACCGATCATCTGGGCCTGGACTCGCCCGACGAGACGGTGTACGAAATCAAATCCAAGGCGTTTTACGGATGGCCGTCGTGCTACCAGAGCAAGGGCAAGGTATTGGCCGACCCGGCCCACCCGCAACCGGGCGGGTGCGACAAGGTGCCACTGGCCATCACTACCTTTGCGCCGCACTCGGCCCCACTGGGCATTGCCCGTTTCGGTGCTGACGCCAAGGATGCCACCATGCGGGGTAAGTACCTGGTCGCCTTGCACGGTTCCGGTAGCCCGGCCATGAAACGCGGCTACAAGATCGTGCGATTCGCTGAGGGTGGAACGCCCGAGGATGCAGTCACCGGATTCCAGGTGGGGGGCGCCAAGGCAGACCAGCGTCCGTGTGGCATATTGGTGTGGGGCAGCGACGGGTTCCTCTTCACCGATGACAAGGGCGGCAACGTGATCTGGGTCCGCTTCGGGTCGTCGCTCTAGGCCAGAGCTAACGCTGCGCTAGGCAACGTCTACGA
>JAYVGK010000513.1:0-2210 GCA_043772215.1 Acidimicrobiales bacterium
CCGACCCGCACTCGTTCGGCCCTGGTAGCCAAGTCGTTGGCCAGAGCTCGCAGCGAAAACAGTCCGGTGAGTTCTGACGATGCAAAGCGATCGAGATGATCGGGGATGGCGCTGACAAGCGAAGTGGACACGGGTCCCCTCGTTTCGCTCTCGACACGGCGCGCGGCGAAGCGAGCGTCATGTGATGAATTGTTCAGAGGGAAAGGGCGTCACGCCAGAACGAGATGTTGCAAAGGCCCGTTGATCCGTTGGTGACCGTATCAGGACTCTGAACTCACACCGGTGGACGGTTGTGCGTCGGTGCGGTGCTCACGACGATCGCCTCCGTCGGCGCGCAACTCCGACGGCGGCGCCAACGAACGCTCGTCCGACACAGATCGGTCCACCGGATGCGCACCCGGACGTCCCTCTACGCGACGGGCGCGTCGAGCGCGACGGAGATCGGGATGCAGCAACGTCACCGCCAGCGTGACCACAAAGGCAATCGACAGCGGGATCAATGGCCACCGAGCACTGATGAACGACGGGGCCAGCGCCAACCCAGAAAAGATGGCCGTGAACGACCACAGGATCACGACGGCGCGCCGAGGGCCGTGGCCCATCTCCAAGAGTCGGTGATGGAGATGCTGTCGGTCGGCAATAGCCACCCCTGATCGGCGCCATGTGCGGCGGATGATGGCCAGCACCGTGTCGAACATGGGTACGGCGAGGATCACGAACGGGATGAACAGCGGCGCCACAAAAAAGTACGTCTGACCGCTGAAGCGCGATGCCGGGTCCGCTCTGCCCCCCACCACCATGGTGGATGCGGCCAGGAGTAAGCCCAGCAACAAGGCGCCAGCGTCACCCATGAAGATGCGCGCCGGAGAAAAGTTCCACGGAAGAAAGCCGATACATGCCCCACACGTGATGATGGCGATGAGTGGGCCCACATTGCCTCCGGGAAGCAGGCCGGCCTTGAACAGCCGATCGGAATACAGGAAGAACACTCCACTACTGATGGCCACGATGCCGGCCGCCAGTCCATCCAATCCGTCGATGAAGTTGATGGCGTTGGCCATACCCAGCACCCAGAGCACCGTGAGCAGTGGCACCAGATCGGGAGACAACACCAGTATCCCCAAAAATGGTACGCGCACATAGTACATTACCACGCCGAGGAAATACAGAGCGGTACCGGCCAGCACCATGCCCGCCAACTTCGCCGGTGGAGACACATCGATCATGTCGTCCACCACTCCCACGGCGGTGATGATCACCGCCGCCAAGGCAATACCGAGCGGCTCCGACGACGAACCGAATACCCCCTTGAATTGGGGGATGAACGACGCCACCGCCAACCCAACGAGTACCGCCACACACATGGCCACACCACCGAGTTGCGGGGTGGGGGCCAAGTGCACACGACGTTGGGCGTCGGGCTGGGCCACTACGCCATAGCGCAGCGCCACCAGCCGACAAAGCGGGGTGACCAAGGTGGTGACGAGGGCGGCGATCAGGCCGACAACTGCGTAACCACCCACAGAACTACGCCGCCGAGGTCACTGCGGAACCAGCGTACGGCGGAAACTTGGCACACAACGCGGCGATCTCGTCGCGCACCGAAGCCGTCCTTGCTTCATCATCAGCAGCCAGTAGCGCCGCCTTGATGAGCGACGCAATGAGGGGCATGTCGGCTTCGGTCATGCCCTGCGTGGTGACCGACGGTGTACCGATACGTAAACCACTGGTTTGGAACGGGGAACGAGGATCGTACGGAAACTGATTCTTGTTGAGCGATACGCCGGCCGCGTCGAGGATCTCCTGCGCCCGCTTGCCCGTGAGGTCTTTGTCGAAGGGGCGCAGATCCACCAGCATCAGATGGTTGTCCGTACCGTCGGTGCACAGTCGGAAACCCTCACGTTTCATGGCTTCGGCAAGGGCTTGGGCGTTCGCCACGATCTGGGCGGCGTAGGTGCGGAACGCGGGCTGTGAGGCCTCGAAGAAGGCAATGGCCTTGGCCGCCACCACATGGTCCAGCGGTCCGCCCTGGCTGCCCGGGAACACTGCCTTGTCGATGGCTGCGGCGTGCTGGGCCTTGGACAGGATGCATCCGCCGCGTGGTCCACGCAGCGTTTTGTGGGTTGTGAAGGTGACTACGTCGGCGTAGGGCACCGGTGACGGATGGGCCCCACCCGCAATGAGCCCAGCAATATGGGCGGCGTCGAACA
>JAYVGK010000514.1:0-1612 GCA_043772215.1 Acidimicrobiales bacterium
ATTGCGGCACGGGGTGGCATCAGCACCGCCGATCACCGATTGCTTCGAGAGTTCGGCTTGGATACGTTGCTGTGAAGACCGACTGGAACCCTGTACTGAAGGCGGAAACGGCGGAGCCCTATTGGGCCGGGCTGCAACAGTTCGTGGCCGGCGAGCGGGCGTTGCATGCGGTGTATCCGCCTGAGGATGAGGTATTTGCCGCGTTGCACCTCACGCCGTATGCGGGTGTGCGCGTGCTCATCTTGGGACAAGACCCGTACCATGGACCCGGGCAAGCGCACGGGCTGTGCTTCAGTGTGCGTCGGGGTGTGGCGACGCCCCCATCGTTGGTCAACATCTACAAGGAACTGAGAACGGATCTCGGTATCACGGCACCCAAGCACGGCAATTTGGAAGCGTGGGCCCGCCAGGGAGTGTTACTGCTCAACACCACGCTCACGGTGCGAGCGCATGAGGCGGCATCGCATCAGGGCAAAGGTTGGGAGCGCTTCACCGATGCCGTCATTGCTGCCGTCAATGCCAAACCCGAGCCCGTGGTGTTCATCCTCTGGGGGGCAGCCGCTCGCAAGAAGCGAGTTCTCATCGATACCGGTCGTCACATCATCATCGAGTCGGCGCATCCGTCGCCGCTGTCGGCCGCCAATGGCTTCTTCGAAAGTCGCCCCTTCAGCCGAACCAACGAGGCGTTGGCGGCCGCTGGTCGGCCCACTGTGGACTGGGCCCTCCCCGACTGACACATGGTGCGATGCTGAGGGTGAGGCACGGCTGAGACCCGAGTTGGGGTCAAGTGCTGGCCAGGGCAGGGTTGTGCGCAAGGGAAACCCGGTCGAGGGGCCGTGGGCGGTGGGCGATGGGCAAGGCGTGGGTACCATCGGCGCATGAGTGACGAGCGGCAGTACCACATCGGTTTTGGTCGGGCCGATCTGGGCGCCGAGCCGCCCACCATCGTGCTGCTGTCAGGCGATCCCAATCGCAGTGCCCATATCGCCACCGACAAGCTCCGCAATCATCGAGTGCTGTCGGAGAACCGGGGCCTCAACAGCTACATAGCGGAACTGCCTGGTGGTCAACCGGTGCTGTGTGCCACCAGCGGCATGGGTGCCCCATCCGCCAGCATCGTGATCAACGAGTTGGCCCAAGTGGGGGTGCGTACGGTGATCCGCATTGGCACCACGGGATCCATCCAGGCTCACGTGGAGGTTGGCTCGATTGTCATCAGTTCTGCCGCCCTGTGCCGACAGGGAGCAGCGGCGGACGTGGCCCCGGTGGAGTTCCCTGCCGTGGCCGATCCGTTCCTCACCGTCGGCTTGGCCGAGACCGCCAAACGCCTCGGAATCGCCCATCATGTAGGCATCACCGCCTCGGTGGATACATTCTTCGAGGGCCAGGAGCGGACTCAATCATCGGCCAATCCAACACTGTTGCGCCATCTGCGGGGTATGACCGAGGAGTTCCGGGCGCTCGGCATCCTCAACTACGAGATGGAGGCAGGCACCGTGTTCAAACTCAGCTCGGTCTATGGGATGCGAGCCGGGTGCGTGTGCGCTGTAGTGGCCCAGCGCACGGTGGGGGAACAGGTGGTGACAACGGTCAAAGACGATGCCATCAACCA
>JAYVGK010000515.1:0-8749 GCA_043772215.1 Acidimicrobiales bacterium
CCAACTCTCCGGGGGCCAGCAGCAACGCGTCCTCATCGCCATTGCCATCGCGTGCGATCCGAAGTTGCTGATCGCCGATGAGCCCACGACAGCCTTGGACGTCACCGTCCAAGAGGAGATCCTTCGCCTGCTCGTACAGCTCAGCGAGGAACGTGGCATGGGCATTCTGTTCGTCAGCCACGATTTGGGTGTGGTGCGTTTTGTATGCGAATCGGTGGCAGTGGTGTACGGGGGAAGCCTCGTCGAGGTTGGCCCCACCGAGGACGTGGTGCAACGACCACGTCACCGCTATAGCGAGGCGCTGCTGGCGGCGAATCCAGGGATCCCGGATCCCGACGAGATCGAAGATTTTGTCGGCCGCCGGCTGCAGCTGATTCGCGGATCGGTGCCAGCGCTGGGGGAGTTCCCGAGTGGCTGTCGTTTCCGGAGCCGCTGCGACTTCGCAATCGATGCATGTGGCGAGACGCCACCCACAACCAAGACCCCGAACAATCACAGCTTCCGCTGTTGGAACCCGACTGAGGTGAACATTGATGCCGCTCGTTGAGGTCAGTGGAATGCATTTCCGTTACGGCCGGGCGCGAGTCCGCTCGCGATTGGATGCATGGACGCTGCGTGACTTGACGCTCAGCATCGACAACGCTTCCACCCTCGGGGTAGTTGGAGAATCAGGTTCGGGTAAGTCGACCCTCATACGGGTGTTGTGCGGGTTACTACGCCATCAACAGGGACATGTCACTTTTGATGGTCGCGAAATCGATGACTGGTTGACTCGGTCGCCCCAAGAGCTGCGGCGGCGTAACCAGATTGTGTTCCAGAGCCCACGCCGCTCGCTCGATCCACGGATGAGCATCCGACGATCGCTCGGGCAGCCCATGCGCGCCTTGGAGCGTCGCGCTCCCTCGGACCGCGAGCTGGCCGAGTGGTTGGAACGAGTGGGACTGGGCGAAGAGATCCTGCCCCGCTACCCACACCAGCTCTCCGGCGGGCAGCTCCAGCGAATCGGTATCGCACGGGCACTGTCAGTCAGGCCAGATGTGCTGTACGCAGACGAACCCGTAAGCGCGCTTGACGTCTCGGTCCAAGCCCAAGTCCTGAACCTCCTCATGGACGTTCGCGCAGATCTGGGCCTGAGTCTCGTCATGGTCTCGCACGACCTTGGTGTCGTGAGCCGCTTGTGTGAGGAAGTCATCGTCATGAAAGACGGCGCGATCGTGGAGACGGGCCGGACGTCGGAGGTTCTCGCAAACCCCAAAACCGCGTATACGTCGGCGCTTGTCGACGCCGCACGAACGGTGAGCCTGGCACAGCAGATGCGGGCACCGACGAACTGCGCAGTACCCATTGATCGGTCGGACAAAGCAGGGTGGACGAAGCGACCGTGAGTACAGGCTTGACCCCCGACCAAGTGGAGCAGTTCGCAGCCGACGGGTATGTGAAGGTGGAGGGTTTGCTCGATCCCACCGAGGATCTCGATCCGGTCATTGATGAATATCACGGGGTGCTTGAGCGACTCTGTGTCGACTTGTACAAACGTGGCGCGATCCGAGAAACATACGCAGAGCTCTCGTTCAGCGATCGATTCATCCGGGTTGGCACCGAGACCAACGAGACCAACGCGCAGTACTTCGACTTTTCCTTGCCGCAGGGCGACGTCACACTCGACACCCCATTCTGGGTTGGACCGGCGGTGTTCAGAACACTGACTAATACTCGTTTGCTGGAAGCGGCCGAATCGATCATTGGCGGCGAGATTTATTCAAATCCGGTGCAGCACATCCGGATCAAGTCGCCGGAGAAGTATGAAGCCAGGGACGAGGTAACGGGGCAACTCAAGATGGGTGCAACGAACTGGCACCAAGACAACGGGGTGCTTCTCCCTGTCGCCGACGACTCAGACATCTTGACGGTGTGGTTCTCGCTGACTGACGCCCACGAAGAACATGGCTGCCTGCGCGTCGTGCCAGGAAGTCATCGCCTCGGATTGCTTGATCATTGTCCTGCGGGTCCTGGTGGATTGGAAGTTCCTGAGCGGATCTCCAGCCGTGCGTGCGCACGTGCACTTCCCACCGTTCGAGGCGATGTGATCTTCTTGCACAAGCGCACCTTGCATAGCTCTCTGTCGAACGTCAGCGACCAGATCCGATGGAGCTTTGATCTGCGGTACAACCCGATAGGCCACGAGACGGGTCGCGGCGCGTTCCCCGGGTTCGTGGCACGCAGTCGCAACGAACCCGGTAGCGAGCTCCGTGATCCAGCGGTTTGGGCGAATCTCTGGTATCAGACTCGGGCGCAGCTAGCGGGGGCGAAACGCAATGGGCCATACCACCGTTGGGACGCAAACTCCACCAGCTGCGCTTAACGCCCTGTCAGCGTGTGAGCGGCCAGTGGTTTGGCGGAGACACGTGCTCGGCCTGACCACCGCACCACCCACGGTCGCAGCGAAGCTAGCCAAAAGGTGTGTATCCCCGTCCCGCAACCCCGACGTCCAGGGCGAACAGCGCGCCTGCGTGAGGCAGGGTACGCAGCTCGGCATCGCTGAGACCGACACGGGCCGTGGTGATGAACAGCGTGGTCGACTGTGGGCCTCCAAATGCACAACTTGTGATGAAACCGCCGGGCACGCTCACCACACGATCGAGGCGGCCATCGGGTGTATAGCGATGCACCGCACCACCGTCCCAGAGCGCAACCCAGACACCACCTTCAACGTCGACCGTCAGCCCATCCGGTGTTGACTCGATCTCGACGAGGGTTTCAGACCTGACCGGAAACCCGTCAGCGTCGAGGTGGATGTTGTCGATGCGATGGGCGAACGAGTCGACGTAGTGACAGACCCGGCCGTCGGGACTCCAATCAAGGCCGTTGGAGAGCGACACCTCGTTGCGGATTCGGGTCACGGACCCCGCTTCGGTAACGCAGAACAGACCAGCCCGCTTGGCACCGGAGCGATCCACAGTGCCGATCCAAAACCGCCCGAAGGGATCACATCGGCCGTCGTTGGTCAAACCCTCTCCCTCTAGCGGCAGCGCGGCGACCAACGATCCAATCCGGCCCACGTCGTCCATCCGATTGACTGACCCGCCGGTGGCGGCGATGAGCCCACCATGAGCGTCGGGTACAACAGCGGTGACCCGCTGTTCGACGGATGTTGCGCAGTGGTGTCCGTCGTCAGCGAGTTCATGCAGGATCTGGGCGTCGATGTCCAGCCACAGCAAGCGCTGTCGGTGTGCGTCCCACGTGGGGCCCTCGCCAAGTTCGCATGCACAATCAACGGCGATGTCGGGAGTTGATGTCACTCGATGTCCTGAGGAACCTTTGTGTTCACAGCGCAATTCTTTGAGAAGGAGCGGGGCGGTTGCCCCCGTTTGGCGGACTGCACAGCAGAAACCTTGTCCCATCGACTGCTTATATGCTAATATTGACTCAGCATAGACGCAAACTTCTGAGAACCGATCGGTCGTCTTGAGTCCACATAAGTCTCTTGAAAGGACTTCCCAGCATGCTGATCACGGCACCCGTACTGATCAAGCCACGTGAGCCAATGAAGATGATGGAGCTTGAACTCGACGATCCGGGCCCCGGTGAAGTCCGCGTCAGGATGGTGGCCAGCGGGGTGTGTCACAGTTGTCTGCACGCCGCCGATGGATCGCATACCGGGATTCCCATGCCGATCGTGCTCGGTGACGAAGGATCAGGCGTGGTCGAATCGGTTGGCGAGGGCTGCTCGACGTTGAAGCCGGGCGACCACGTCATCATTTCGTGGGCACCGGACTGCGGAGCGTGCATGTACTGCGCGCTTGGGTTTCCGGCGTTGTGCCTGAACACTCCGCCGATCGGCAAAATGAGCGGCGGCGGGACCCGTTTCCACTTCGACGGGGGAGATGTCAACCACTACGGGCCGGCGACCTACGGACCGTACATCGTGGTGCCAGAAGCAGCAGCGGTGTGGGTACGACCTGACTTTCCGCTGGAACTCGCAGCCCTCATTGGATGTTCCGTGACCACCGGTTTCGGTTCAGTCGTCAACTCAGCAGGGGTCCGGCCCGGTCAAAGTGTGGCGATCTTCGGTTGCGGGGGTGTTGGTCTGAACGCCGTGCAGGGTGCCGTGGCCACGGGCGCGTACCCAATCATTGGCGTCGATGTGCTCGATACCAAGCTCGACCTGGCCCGCGAGTTCGGCGCCACGCACACCATCAATCCCACCAAGCAGGACTTGATGGCCGAGGTGCTCAAGCTCACGGGTGGCGGGGTCAATGCCAGCATCGTTGCGGTCGGCAACACCATGGCCATGGAGCAAGGTCTTCACGTTCTCGCCAAGCAGGGCGTCGAGGTGATCTTGGGTCTTCCCGGCACGGGCCAGACCTATCCGGTCGATCCAGCGTTACTGATGTCGGGTGAACGCAGGATTGTCGGTTCGCGCTACGGCAGCAGCAACCCGGTGGTCGAGTTCCCGAAGATGGTGGAGTTGGCGATGGCCGGTCGACTGAAAATCGAAGAACTGGTCACCAAGCGCTATGACTTGGACGAGGCCGATGAGGCGTTCCGAGCGTTGGCTGCGGGCGAACAAGCGCGAGGACTGATCGTCTTCTAAGCGCGATCGCACATCTGATCTGTCGTCCACCCCGATAATTTCGACTTTTGGAGCATCCATGAAGCTCGCCTCGGTCCTCACCCCAATGTCCGATCAGAACTTGACGCTGGCTGCCCAGACCGGCGTCGAGGAGATTGTTTGTCGTTACCTGGGTCCTGATCTCAGCCTGTTGGACGGGGCCAAGGCGAAAATCGAGTCCTATGGGATGCGGATGGGTGTCGTCGAGGGCTACCTCCCAATGGACAACATCAAACTGGGCCGAGACGATGGTTCCGAGATCGCCCAGATGAAGGCACTCGTTCGCCACCTCGGAGCGATTGGCGTGCCGTTGCTCTGCTACAACTTTATGGCCGGGACCGACTGGATCCGCACGTCGGTGGACGCGCCCGAGCGTGGCGGTGCCAAGGTGACTGCGTTTGACCTGTCCCACCTCGAAACGGCGCGCATCCCGGGCCGCGAGCCCTTTCGGGAATCACTCGAAGTTGGAGCCAAGCGCGAAGAACTGTGGTCGAACCTCGAAGCGTTCCTCACCGAGATAGTTCCGGTTGCCGAAGACGCTGGCGTGGTACTCGCCCTGCACCCCGATGACCCACCGCTTCCGACGCTGTTGGGCAACGACCGGATCATGCACTGCGTCGAGGGATTCGAGCGACTGGTCGGACTGGTCCCCTCACCTTCCAATGCCATCTGCTTCTGCCAGGGCACGTTCTCCGAGATGGGCATCGACATACCGACAGCGATCAGTCGCCTCGGACCGCACATTGCGTACGTCCACTTCAGGGACGTGATCGGCACGGCAGAGTCGTTCACCGAGACCTGGGTCGACTCAGGTCAGACCGACATGGTCGAAGCAATGCGCACATACCGTCGCGTGGGCTTCACCGGACCGATGCGTCCCGACCATGTACCGCAACTCTACGGTGAGGACGACGGAGAGCCGGGATACACCATGCTGGGTCGGCTGTACTCGTTCGGGTACATCCGCGGCCTGATGGATGCCACTGCTACCTGAGACACCGCCGACGCAGCATCCCCCTCATGGCACGATCGAGATCATCTCGGACGTACAGCGATGACATCGACCTCGAAGCGGAGCGAGTCCGGTAAGCAGTTGAGGAGCGTCGTCCGGGCGGGGAACGGTTCACTGAAGTACTCGCGGTAGAGCTCGTTGTAGCGGGGCCCGTCGACCGAGTCGCGCACGTAGCTGGTCACCCGCACCACGTCTCGAAGACTCAAGCCAGCCGAGCCGAGCACACGTTCGACGTTGGCCATCGAGCGGCGCATCTCCTGATCAAAGGTTCCGGAGATGATGTTGCCGGTCTCGTCGACGGAGGCCTGTCCAGAAACAAAAACAAAGCCGTCGGCCTCGACCGCAGGACTGAACGGGAGGTGGCTGAAAATGTCGGTATGGACGGGTTGCCAACCCGTAGGAGTGTCCGATGGTCCTGGTCCCATGTGCGTTCCCCGTCTTTTTTCAGAATAACCATTGCTGAATGCCCATATACTACACACCACCGACGAGCCAGCAGGTGTTGTGAGGTATGACGTGTTCGACTTGATCATCCGCAATGCACGTGTGATCGACGGGACTGGAGCGCCCGCCAGACCCGGTGACATCGCCGTCGTCGGTCATGTGATCACTGAAGTCGGCGTCATCAGTCCCGGGTCCTCGGCGCTTCGCACGATCGACGCGGCAGGCCGGGTGGTCTGTCCAGGCTTTGTCGACATCCACACGCATTCGGACTTGACCCTGATCCAGGATGGCACCGGTGAGAGCAAACTACGACAGGGTGTAACCACCGAGGTGGTTGGCAATTGCTCGTTCGCAGCCTTTCCCATTGAGCCAACACGACTCGAGCTGCACGCCGATCACCTTGCTCGGGCCACGGCTCCCATCACACCGTGGTGGACCGATTTCGATGGTTACGCCACAGCCCTCGAAGAAGCGGGTCTGGCTATCAACGTCGCTCCACTGGCCGGTCACGGAACGTTGCGGGTTGCCGCGATGGGAGTCGACGAGCGACCCCCCACGACAGACGAGCTGAATCGCATGAAACGGGATCTCGACGACGCCCTCGAGCAAGGGGCTTTCGGAATGAGCACCGGGCTCACCCACGTCCCCAGCTCCTACGGGGACTTCGACGAGGTTGCGGCCTTGGCCCGAGTACTAGCGGCTCGTGGTGCGTTGTACGCCACTCATTCGCGGTCGGGCGCGCCCGACGAACGCGCGGCGGTGGCCGAGGCCATCGACATTGGTCGACAGACGGGCGTGTCTGTGGAGTTCAGCCATCTTGCAATCAACCGGCCGGAACGATGGGGAACTGGTGCCGAGCTGCTTGCGATGTTCGACCAGGCCCGTGACGAGGGTATCGACATCTTCTTCGACGTGTACCCGTATGACGCGTCGTCGTCGTCGCTGACCCAGTACTTGCCGTCGTGGCTCCAAGCGGGCGGGACGAAAGCAATGTGCGCCCGGTTGGCGCGAACCGACGATCGTCGGCGTGCCCTTGATGACATGGCCGACGGATGGTTTGGTGGCATCCCATGGCTATGGGACAGGTTCGTGATCAGCAGCTCACCCGACGGCTACGGCGTGGCCCAGACTCTGGCTGGGCTCTCGGCGCAGACCGGAGTCGAACCATACGAACTCACCCTGCAGTTGTGCGAACGCTACGGCAACGAACTGCAGGTGGTGTTGTTCTACCGAAGCGAGCAGGACGTCGCACTGTTCATGGCTCATCCGCTTGCCGTCATTGGGTCCGACGGCAACGCGATTCCGCTCGAACAGCCGACGGCCTGTCCACATCCTCGCAACTTCGGGACCTTTCCCCGGGTGTTGGGTCGCTACGTTCGCGAACAAGGTGTGCTCGATCTGACCGATGCGATTTGCAAGATGACATCTGAACCGGCTCGTCGGCTGGGACTCACCGGACGCGGAACAGTTGCGGTCGGTGCGATTGCCGATCTGGTGATCTTCGACCCGTTGACCGTGGTCGACAATGCGCACTTCGGCCAACCAGCCGATGCGCCCACCGGAATCGACACGGTGATCGTGGGTGGCACCGTCGTGCTCGACCACGGCGTCATCGGTATCGAACGTCCCGGCAAAGTGCTTCGGCGCGGCGGATCCGCACGGCAGTGAACGAGTTGCCAACGAATGCCCGCACACCGAACAAGGAGCCCGTCATGCGTATTGCCATCCTCGGCTTGCACCACGAGTCGAACACGTTCGCGCCGGTACCGGCCACACTTGAACGCTTCCTTGAGGCCGGACCGGTCGAGGGTGACGCACTCGTCACCAAATACGTTGATTCACAGGCCACATTGGCCGGTTTTATCCAAGCTGGGAACGCTCACCCCGACGTTGACATCGTGCCGTTGGTCCACTTCGACCTGAACCCGATGGGGACCATCACCACGGAAGCGTTCGAGACGCTCGTCGGGCGAATGGTGACGTTGCTCGATGACGGCGGGTCCTGGGATGCGGTGTTACTCGCCCTTCACGGTGCTGCAGTGTCGGAGGGTTATCGCGACGCCGACGGCGAAATCCTCGAACGCGTCAAACGACTCCTCGGCCCAGATGTGCCGATCGGCGTCGCCCTCGATATGCACGCCAACATCTCGGCGCGCATGGTCCAAAATGTGACGGTCATCAACACGTATATGACAAACCCACATCTTGACGCTCGTCGACGAGCCTTCGAAGTGGCCGAGCTGACGTTCCGCACCGTGCGCGGCCAGATCCATCCTGTGGTTGCTCTCGAATCGCTGCCGGTGGCGATAAACATCTTGCGCCAGGGCACCAGCGACAAGCCTATGAGGCAACTGGTGGCACTGGCCGCCGAAGCGGCGGCGGGTCGTAACGTGTTGTCGGTCAGCATCGCTGAAGGTTTCCCGTACGCCGATGTCGCCGAGATGGGGATGGCGTTCATGGCGGTGACCGATAACGATCCCGAATTGGCTCGCAGAATCGTACGCAAACTTGCCAGGGCCACCTGGGAACTGCGCGCCGAACTGGAAGGCGCAGGCGTCGCAATCGACGATGCCCTCGGTCGGGCGTCTCGTGCACCGGCCCATCCTGTGGTGCTGTTGGACGTTGGCGACAACGTCGGCGGAGGCAGCCCGGCCGATTCCACTCACATCCTGGCAGCGGCG
>JAYVGK010000516.1:0-3906 GCA_043772215.1 Acidimicrobiales bacterium
ATTCAAGAAGCACCGCATGATTGGTGCCCGGATGGCCGGCCGATGGACCAAACCATCCGCGCAGCAGCGCCGGTAGCTCATTGGACTCCTCCCCCACACGGTGGATTACGTTGACGGCGATTTTCACGAACTTGGCCAAATAGTGTTCGCCGTTCACCATCAACGGCGTATCGCCCTCCGGCAAACCGGGGTTGGCAATGCGATCCAAGAAGATGATGGGTCGCCCGGAAGCATGACTCAACTTGCAGCGCACAACGCCTGCGGCTGACGGCACCCGCCGCAAGAGATGATCGGCCAAGCGCCACTCCACCAATTCTGCAACCATTGCGTCGAACGTGTCGCCCACTGCGGGGTCGATACTAAAAGCTGGCACTAACCGGTCGGACTCAATACGGAACAATGAAGCAGATATGTGCTGCAATGGGTTCCTAATCCAGAATGATTCCCATTGACGGTCGCTGAGTTCGGATGGGTTGGGGATCGACTCGCTGGTGACGTCAGCAACCAGTCGGGGATCGGCCATCATCAAACGGTGGGCGCGAGCGGCAACATCGGCCACCACGGCACCAGTACGTAGAGTGCCCTCGGCCAGTAGCGCTCGCAACGTGACCAGCTTGTAGGACTTGTTCAGCGGCTCCTTTTCGATCGCAGTCAGGATTGTCGAATAGCGGGCCACCACATCAGCCTCGGGGTCCGTCAACAGCCCCAATGCCTGTTGCAGTCCGAACCAGTGCTCATGCGTTGCCCTGCCGGCAATGGGGTTGTAGCCCGATCGTGAGGTCTGCGCCGCCGTGGCTCGCATGCCCATCTCACGTGCGTAGTCCACGCAGAACTCTTCAATACCGGGCCGGGTTCTGGGCGCTGCCAACCGCTGCAACAAATCGACGGCCTCAAGTTCAAAATCGACAGAACAACCAGCAGGCAAGTCGAACTCGCCGGTGGCCAACGCCTCAGACACTTGCCGGTGAGTAGGGGTTGTGGTTCCACCGAGACTGAGCAGTACGCGTGGTTTCAGCAAGAAGCTCTGGTGATTGCCCACAAAGTCCACCACTTGGAGATGGGTCTTACCTTCGCTGGTGCGCAGCCCCCGGCCCAACTGTTGGAGGAAGACCACGGGCGACTCGGTAGGTCGCAGCATCATCACTGAATCGATCTCAGGGATGTCAACGCCCTCATTGAACACATCTACGGCAAACAGCACTTGGTTCATCCCGTTGCGGAGGTCGTCAACCGCTCGGCGGCGGTCAGCGCTGGACGGCCCACTGTGCACGGACACAGCCACCACATCGCGCTGGCGAAAAAAATTGGCCATGAAATCGGCATGTTTCACCGACACGCAGAACCCAATGGTGCGTTCACCACACTTGGCGCGCCACTCATCAAATGACTGCTGAGCACGAGCCTCAGTTGCCACTGCGTTGGTGAGGGATTCATTGTCGAAGCGACCATTTCGCCATGGGATGTGTTCGAAGTCGGCCACATCTTTGATACCCCAGTAATGGAAGGGTACCAATGCAGAGCGATCAATACCTTCTACCAGGCCACAATCGAACACCAGGTTGTCTCCGCACAGCGCCATCAGATCGGCAGCATCCATACGTTCGGGCGTGGCAGTGAGACCCAGCAGGAACTTCGGCCGGAAATAGTCGATGAGGGTGCGGTAGCTGTTGGCTGCGGCATGATGAAACTCGTCGATCACCACATAGTCAAATGCGTCCGGAGCAAACTCCTGCAACCGTCGCGACAACGTCTGGATGGACGCGAACACCACCTCGGCATCCGGCTGTTTCTCGTCGCCATGGAACAGTCCGAGGTCGGCCCCGGGACGCACCAGGCGAAACACGTCGCGACTTTGGCGAAGGATCTCCTCCCGGTGAGCAACGAACAACGTGCGAGCAAAACGGGTCGTAGCAACACCAGCCCCTGCGGTGTCGAAAGTAGAGGAGTCAAAGGCAGCCAACCATGTCTTACCCAACCCCGTGGCCATCACCACCAATCCAGCCTGGTGACCATCGTTCCGGGTGCGCACCAAGGCGGCCAAGGCCTCTCGCTGGATGTCGCTTGGGGTTGCGGCCACGGTCGCAGCTTCGGTGGGGATGCCTACCGGAACAGGCTCACCGGCGTGTGGAGTCCACAGATCACGGTATGCGCGCAGTGTTTCGTGATCCAGCGCGACACTGCGTCGATCGTTCCACAGGTCTTCAAATCCCTTCACCAATGGAGATACCGAGTTCACGGCCAGGCTCCACTCGATGCCCGATTCGATGCCGGAATACGACAGGTTGTTGCTGCCCACAAAGCCTCGGGCCACATCGCCACGCGATGACCAGAACAGGTAAGCCTTGGGGTGAAACGAAGTCAGTGGATCGCTGAACACCCGCACATTCAGCGAACCGGTCAACTCGGTACTGGCTTCGCTGAGATCCAGAAGGCGAGCCAGGGCATCAGCATCGGTGACTCTCATGTAGTCGGTGGTGAGGATGCGCACCTGCGCTCCCCGGCCAATGGCGTCTTCGAGTATCTGTGCCACCTGGCTGAGACCAGACTTCATGATGAAGCTCACCAGCAGGTCGATGCGATCGAAGGCGTCGGCGCGCAAACACTGGATGAGTTCCAACCGCAACGATCGGCTCTGTCGAGCATCGATCAGTACGGGCAGTGACGAGGTTGGCTGTGGCTGAAGGTAGTTGCCCAACGCAGGGATCACATGGCGCACACCGCCACGTGGGTCACCAACGTCACCGTGGCGTCGTGGAATCACGTGAATATGGAGATGGTCCACCGTTTGACCAGCAGCGGCGCCAGCGTTGAATCCCACGTTGTACCCATGCGGTTGAAAGGCGTCGTCGAGCTGTGTTTTGACCACGTCCACCAACGCAAAGAGATCAGCGCGCTCATCCGCTCCGGCCTCCCACCACGTGACGATCTCGCGCCGGGGCACCACCAGTGTGTGACCTTCGGTTACGGGGAACCGGTCACGGATGGCAAACGCCGATCGATTGGAAGCTACCCACTTGCTGGCCGGAACTTCACTGAAGGGCGACACTCAGCTCGCCTCTCCAAATTGCCAAACCAATCCAATTCTCATTCTGCACTGCAAATGCATAACGCTGATACTTCCACAGCCTTCCCACCCGGGCATCCTCAACATTTGTCGGCATGTTTGATCCATTCCTAACAATCCCTCAATTAGTAACCCAGTTAGGCCGATGCGTCCACATGGCGACTGAAGTGACGGCGGTGATGGCTGAGGCGCAGCTGGGTGGCAACTCGCCCGCCAGTAGGAGCAGTGTGTTCGTGATCGCTTACGCATCGCCATGGACGACATAGAACAGTTGCGCTTTGCACTGGCTTCATACGGCAAAGGTGCAGAGGGTGAGGAGCGCCTCGCCGCTGCAGTGTTGGAGCAAATTTTACGTTGGCAGACGTTCGAGTGGCGACCGCTGTTCGACCGGCATTGGCTTGGGACCCGTACGGGCAACATTGACCTTGTACTGGTGCGCCCTCCCGGCGTTGTCATCACTGACGCCAAGGCATGGGGCCCTTCTACGGTGAAGGGTGGCCGCTTGTGGTGCGGCGAGTTCGATGCCACTGAACATGTCAACTCGGTGCGCTATCAGGCGGCGGAGGACAACCAAGGTAATCACTTCAGCTGCGCGAGACCGCCCTCGGGCATTAGTGCTGCGACTCGAGGATCCTCGCAAGTAGGGCGATTTGCACCCGCTGATATTTCAGCACCTGCGCAAGTGCGAGGAAGGGGAGCGACCCCATCACTGCCCAGATGGCTGCCACCACACCGCCGCCGATGTAGTCACCCCGAGAGAACCGCGCACCAGCATCGTGCTGCTGGTCAAGCACCGCCCCATCGCGCATCGCCCGGAATAGTAGGTAGGCACACGCGCCAAG
>JAYVGK010000517.1:0-6331 GCA_043772215.1 Acidimicrobiales bacterium
TGCTGCGCGTCGCCATCAGGGGCCAAGGATGAGCGAGATGTTCAGCGCGCTGGGTACTTCGGCGAGTGGACTTCGGGTGTTCCGCCAGTGGATCGACTCGGTGTCGGACAACTTGGCCAATCTCAACACGGTGAAGCCTATGAGTGAAACCGCCTATCAGGCTCGCTACGTACAGGCCACAGCCAACCCCGACGGAGGCGCCAACATCACCGCCACCGTGTTCGGAGATCCGAACGGCATCATCACCAGCGACCCCTCCAATCCGTTGGCCGACAAAGACGGGATGGTACGCCGACCCGACATCGACCTCAATGAACAGATGACTTCACTACTCATCGCCCAACGCGGCTACCAAGCCAATCTGGCCGTGGTGGAACGGGTTCGCGACGCTTACCAGCAAGCCCTGCAGCTCGGAAAGTAACGATGAACATCGCCCCGATCGCTCGTATCAACCCAACTCCGGCCACGGCCCAACTCAAGCCGCTCACCGCCGCTGAGGGGGCCGGTGGCAACTTCGCAGACATGGTATCCGGGGCCCTGGAAACGGTGAACGCGTCCCAGGGCAAGGCTGACGGAATGGCGCAACAGGCAGCCACCGGTCAACTCAAGGATGTGCATGAATACATGATCGCTGCCACCGAGGCGTCTCTCAGCACTGAGCTAACTGTGGCCGTACGCAACCGTGCAGTAGAGGCCTTCAATGACATCATGCGGATGACCCTCTGATGGCGCGCATCGACGTGGCTTACGCCAGCGAACGGGCAAAACGGACCTTTGACGGCTTCACCCGCGGCCAAAAGACGATGTTGGGTTTGGCCGGCGTGGCGGTCGTGGTGGGTGTGGTTCTCCTCACGCGCTGGTCAAGTGAGCCCTCCTGGTCCACGCTGTATTCCAATCTGCCACCGAGTGAGGCAGCTGCAGTGACGCAGGGGCTCGACGCTCAAGGGGTGAAGTACCAGCTCACTGGTGGTGGGTCAACCATCATGGTGCCCCGAGAAATGGTGTATCGCACCCGGTTGGACATGTCGGCCAAGGGGCTGCCTGCCGATGGCGCGCCGGGCTACTCCTTGTTGGACAAGCAGGGTATTACGACCAGCGAATTTCGTCAGCGTGTTGACTATCAGCGCGCATTGGAAGGCGAACTGGCCAAGACCATTGGATCCATCGACGGGGTGGAAGCCACCAGCGTGCATCTGGTGATCCCGGCCCAAGATCTGTTTAGCGAGGATGCCACCAAGCCAACCGCATCGGTGCTGGTACGCACCACGGGCAGCCGCACCCTCAGCTCTGGTCAAGTACAGGCCGTGGTCCACTTGGTGGCTTCTTCGGTGGAGGGATTGCGCCCTGATGATGTCACCGTGGCTGATGCCAACGGGCGCGTCCTAGCGGCCCCCGGACAGGATGGGCAGGCGTTGGCCAGTACCCGGGCGGAGGACACCAAGGCGTTCGAGGACACCATGGCGAGATCCTTGCAGGACATGGTTCAGAAGGTGACCGGCGACGGGCATGCCGTGGTGAGGGTCCGAGCAGAGATGGACTACGACCGTCGCTCCACCACCACCGAATCGTATGCGGACCCGGCAAAGCGAACCGCCATTGCGGAGAAGACCACCAAGGAGAACTACACCGGCACCAACGGTGCCAATGCCACCGGCGTGTTGGGTCCCAACGGTGTCACCAACCCCGCCACCACCGTGGCAGGAGCTCCTCCATCGGCCGGCGCCGTTGCGGCTGGTGCCACCGGTGCAACTACCGCAGGGGCCAACGGCTACACCCGGGACGAGGCGCAGCGCGATTACGTGGTGGGCAAGGTCACCGAAAAGGTAGATGCCGTACCCGGCACCGTCACCAAACTCTCTATTGCAGTTCTGCTCGATGGTCGCTCCAAAGTGGATGCCACCAAGCTGCAGTCGTTGATTTCGGCGGCCGCTGGGCTCAACACCGCAAGGGGCGACAAACTCGAAGTTGGTCAACTCAATTTCGATCAATCGTCCTCCAAGGATGCGGCCACGCAATTGGCCCTCGTGAGCGCCACCAACCAGCGCAGCCAGATGTTCGATCTGATCAAGGCGGCGCTGCTCACATTGTTGGCGCTGGTTGCGGTGTTCATCGCTTATCGCGGCGCCAAGCGATCGACTGCTCGTACGGTGATACCGATTCCGCTCAGTGAACTTCCCGGAGCGACCCTCGCCCTCAGTGCGCTTGGCGACGGACCAATTTCACTGGCCATGGGGCCAGGAAGTGAGAACTCACGAGCCGTCGGTGCCGGACTATCACCGCGACCTGACATTGCTGCATTGATTGATCACAGACCCGAAGATGTGGCTGACACGTTGCGGGAATGGCTGGCGGATCGGCGCTCAGCATGAGTCGTGAACTTACCGGCGGCCAGAAGGCTGCACTCCTCATCCTGCAACTCAGCAAACACGAGTCAGCTCAGGTGCTGCGCCTGATGTCTGCGTCGGAGGTGGCCGACATCACCGCCGAGATTGCCCGGCTACAGAACATGGACGGCGCCACGGCAGCGGGTGTGGTGGATGAATTCGTGGAGCACGTCACCACCCGTACCCATGTCACCAGTGGCGGGTTGGAAACGGCCAAGCATCTCTTGGAGCACAGCCTCGGCGTGGAAATGGCCGGCCCAATCATGGAGGCGGTCAAGGCCTCGATGGGCAAGATCCCGTTTCAATTCTTGCGCCAAGCCGACCCTCGTCAGGTCTTGTCGTTCATTCAAAGCGAACATCCCCAAACCATTACACTTGTAGTGGCACACATGAGTGCAGAACAGGCCGCAGTAGTGATGGGTGGCCTGAGCGAAGAACTCCAACGAGATGTGGCCACCCGCTTGGCCGTGATGGACACCACCTCACCCGACGTCGTGGAACAAGTGGAGCGCCAGCTCGAGCGCAAGCTCTCGATGGTGGTGCAGTCCAACGACATGAGCGCATTGGGCGGCGTACAGAGCTTGGTGGACATCCTCAACAAGTCGGACCGCACCACCGAGCGTCTCATCCTCGAAGGCCTGGAACGTGACAACCCAAATCTGGCCGATGAAATCCGCCAGCGCATGTTCGTCTTCGAAGACATCGCTGGTCTTGATGACCGTTCAATCCAGTTGGTGTTGCGCCAGGTTGACAGCAAAGAATTGGCCGTGGCGCTCAAAGGCGTCAAGGTGGAAGTGCGGGACAAGATCGGACGCAACATGTCGGAACGAGCAGCGCAGAACATGCGCGACGAAATTGACATGCTCGGAGCGGTGCGATTGAAGACGGTAGAAGAGGCTCAGGGCGGCATCGTACGGGTCATCCGAGCGCTGGAAGAAGCGGGCCAACTGGTGCTGTCGAGAGGCAATGATGAGTTCGTCGTTTGAGCACCGTCGACCCTGCGTGTCCGTACTCAGAGAGCCAGCAGGAGCGACTCCCGTTCTCACTATTGCAACCCGTGTGGAGCAAGCGCGCTTCGATGCTGAATTGGAACAGCCCGGTTCTCGACAGGCGTTGGAACGTAATGCTTCGTGGCAACGCGGTTACGACGCTGGGGCAGAAGCGGGATTGGCTCGTGGGCGGGCCATCACCGTTGCCGAAGAAGCCAATGCCGATCGTCGAACGGCCGCGATGAGCGATGCGTTGCGGCGGGCCGGGCAACACTCGGCTGACTCCCATCGGGCTGCGCTCGATGATGCCAGTTCCGAACTGTTGCGGGCGGCATTTGCCATTGCCGAGGCCATCATCGAGCGTGAAGTGTTGACCGTCCCAGGGCGAGGTGAAACCTCATTGCGACGTGCCGCCGCCCTCATCTGCGAACGCACCACCGCCGTGGCACGTATGCACCCACATGACATAGAGGTGATGGGCGATATCAGCGATTTGGCGCAACGCATCGGAGTAACGGTGGTGTCCGACGCCACGATGGTGCTCGGCGATTGCATTCTCGACCTCCCGTCGAGCCGTATCGAGATGATCCTGTCGGCATCAATCGAGCGGGCCCGAGCGGTGTTGTTCGGGGAATCGCACTCCAACTCCGAAGTTCGCCCATGAGTGAACTACTGGATCAAACCACCCTGGAACAAGTGCGAGCAGCCGCTGCACCGCGCCGTAGCGGGCGAGTGAGTCGGGTACTGGGAATCCACCTCGAGGTCACCGGCCTCGCCGTGGCGATCGGTGACGCCATCACCGTCGAAGGGCCGAACGGTCCGGTCGAGTGCGAGGCGGTGGCCATCGATGCCGACGCCACCATTTGTATGCCCTTCGCAGACCTCACCGGGGTTCGCATCGGCGCCAGTGCTCTCGCAAGCGGAGGATCTCCTCGCATCCTGGTGGGTGCCGCCCTGCTGGGCCGTGTCCTCAATGGATTGGGGCGTCCCATTGATGGTCGACCTCTACCTGGTGGACTCGACAGCGTCACCGTTTCTGGTCATGCTCCGCACCCATTGCGGCGTCGTCCGGTGAATAGTCAACTGCCCCTTGGGGTGAGAGCAATGGACACGCTGGTGCCGTGTGGACGCGGTCAACGCCTCGGCATCTTTGCCGGTTCCGGAGTGGGCAAGTCGAGCTTGCTCTCGATGATGATCCGTGGCACCGAAGCTGACGTTTCTGTACTTGCACTGGTTGGGGAGCGTGGCCGTGAAGTGCAGGAGTTCATCACACGTGATCTCGGGCCCGAAGGATTGGCGCGATCAGTGGTAATCGTCGCCACGTCCGATGAACCGCCACTGGTGCGTTTGCGTGCTGCGCTGACCGCTACCCGGGTGGCGGAATGGTTTCGCGATCGAGGCGATGATGTGTTGTTGTTGATGGATTCGTTGACTCGCTTTGCGATGGCCCAACGCGAAATTGGGCTCTCAGCCGGTGAACCGCCCGCCACGCGCGGCTATCCCCCGTCGACGTTCTCCATGTTGGCCAAACTTCTGGAACGAGCAGGGTCTGGCGAAATCGGAAGTATCACCGGCCTGTACACGGTGCTTGTTGACGGTGACGACATGAACGAGCCAATCGCCGATGCTGCCCGCTCGATCCTTGATGGACATGTGGTGTTGTCACGCAAGTTGGCCACCGCCGGCCAATTTCCCACCATCGACACCTTGGAGTCCATCTCGCGCGTGGCGCCGGCAATCACCACCGATGCGCAGCGCGCCTCCGCCAACCGGTTACGTCAACTCATGGCGGCGCATCGCGATGCCAAGGATCTCATCGAGATCGGTGCCTATTCACCGGGCACCAACGCTCTTGTGGATCGAGCCATTGTGCTCGATGACGCCATCAAAGCGTTCTTGGCTCAAGATCTTCATGAAACGATACCCGCGTCGTTGAGTTGGCAACATCTCGCAGGCCTGGTCGGTGAAGGATCGTGAAGCGTTCCCAGTTTCGTCTTGCCACGGTTTTACGAGTCCGTCTCGTTCAGGAAAATTTGGCTGCCGGACTCCTCGCTGGAGCCCAACGAGAGGCAACCGAAGCACGGCGACGCGAGGGCATCAGTAACACCCGCTACCGGGCAACAGCAGTTACTGCTTTGAGAGAACCTGACGCCGACTCATTCTTGGCTTGGCGTCATCGTGGCGAGCGTTACGCCGCGGCACTGATGGGCGCCCAAGAGCAGTTGGCCCAGGCAGCCATCACGGTTGACACATCCCATGACCACTGGGCCGTCGCCGCTCGTCGGGTATCGGGACTCGAACGCCTCGAACAACGCCACCGTGATGATCATCACCTTGCCGTGCAACACGACGATGTGGCCATTGCTGATGAGCAATCCAGTCAACGCCACGAGCTTCGCCGCCAATCCCGGTCTGCCGATCGGCCGCCCGCCCCCTCCCCTTCTCACCCGGAGTACCCATGACCCAGATGTCGGCCACCATCGGCGCCAATGCCGCCGCCGCTGCCGAGCGTATGATTGCGCTCCAGGCCCGCTTCGGCGTCCGACCGCCGTTGTCGTCGAGTGCCCGGTTGGAATTGTCTTCCAATCGCTCGTCGTCGGGACCTACTGGATCCACTGTTTCGTTCGACTCATTGATGGATCAGGTCGCTGCTTCGAAACCCTCACAGGGTTCCAACGTGATGGACCTGATTCGCATGGCTGACGGCGCCCGGCCAGCCGTTGCCACTGCGGCGCCGTCCATCACCGAGGTTGCGGGCCGTCCATGGTCGAGAGCTTCGATCAATTCTTTGCAAAGTGATGGCACCAGCGCCACAGGGTCAGACGTTGTGTCTTTGGCGAGGCAGTACGAAGGCACCCCCTATGTGTGGGGGGCTGAGGATCCGGTCAACGGATTCGATTGTTCTGGACTGGTTCAGTACGTGTATGCCAAAGCAGGGGTCGCTCTGCCGCGCGTGTC
>JAYVGK010000518.1:0-2705 GCA_043772215.1 Acidimicrobiales bacterium
GGATCGTGCAAGCACCTCACGCGCTTCGGAAATCTCCGCCAATACGGGCTGTATCGAATTCGCTTCGTTGAAGGTGGCCAAGACAACGATGCCGCTACGTGTGGGGATCTGATTACCCGTCACAGTTCCTCGACGAACCAAGGTGCGCGCCTGATGAAGAATCGGTAGCCGGCGAGAAAGGTACCCAAAGAAATCAGGACCAGTGCCACCATCGTGTTGACTCCTGGCAGCCTGATATCAAAAAAGCAGTTCCGGAACGCCTGGAGGAATCGGGCCATCGGGTTGAGAAGGAAAATGGACCGCAGCGGCAGGGTACGGCCCCAAACCGAGTACTGAACCGGGATGAGTTGAATTGGGTACACAACCGGAGTGAGATAGAACCATACAAGGAAGAACACGCTGGTGAGGTGCTGCACGTCTCGGTACCGAATGTTCAGTGATGCGAAGAAGAGCGCCACGCCCATAACGAACATCGACAGCAACAACACCAATACGAGCACCACCGGTACCAGTTGCAACATCACGTGCCCTGTCACCAACTCCAACGAAGCCAATACACCTAGTTCGATGAGAAATGACACCACCATGGCGTAAACGGGACCGCCTACGAGATGGTCCCGGGCGAAGTACACCTTCTGCATCATTGCGCCACCACCCAAAAGAGCCCCAATGGCGATGTTCACACCATTCTGCAACACGTTCCACGGCAGAATCCCGGCCAACAGAAAGAACGCAAAGTTGCGTAAACCGCTGGGGTCACCGGGCTTCGGTTTGATGTGGAAGAAAACGGTGAACACAAAGCCATACACTGCCGTGGTGATCGCCGGGTTGATCATCGCCCATCCCCAGCCCAGTACCGAGCGGCGATAGCGCGCACGGAGGTCGCGTTGCACGAGGTTGACTAGAAGCTCACGATCATGCCATGACCGTTTCAGTGAATTCAGTACGGTGGGCCGAACGTTTTCTCGTCGTTCCTTCTCGGAGATGCCAGAGGTGACTCTGGGTGCGTTGGGGGCGTGAATGGTCATTTCTGGGGACTCCACGATCCGCCGAGATCAACAATGCCGGATTGCAGCGAGCTGTCCCCCGATGGTTGAACGTCGATCCGCAATGCATGTTCACAGCGATCGATGACGTGTTGGTGTTGCCAATTGGCCACCTCCACGGAAACGTCGTAGCTGCCCGGAAGGGGGGTGAATCGATCGATTTTGTAGTGAAACACTTGTGTGCCGACGCCAAGTTCAAGGGCTGGGAGCACGTGGTGCGACGTGGTGGCCGCCACCCCGATGCCATCGATGCGTCTCAGACCGAAACCGACCACTGCGGTGGAGATCGTGGTTGTAGAACGGACGGAGATCTCTAGGCGCACCGCCGCGCCAGAACGTGGCGAGGTGGTCTCCTGGCCAGTGTCTTGGTCGATCATGCGAACTTCGCAACGCGCTTCGCCCGAGCCTGTGCGTACTCGACCCGATTCGTCCACCACTGCAGTCGGGTGAACCGTACCCACGTATTGGTCCACAATTTCTGCCGCAGGCCCGATAGCTCGCAACTCGCCTTGGTCGATCCATGCCGCGTTGTCGCACATGGCCTGGATAGACCCGAGGCTATGACTGACCAACACCACCGTGCGTCCACCGCTGCGCAATTCCCCGATGCGCTCGGCACACTTGCGCTGGAACGATTCGTCACCCACGGCGAGCACCTCATCGATCAGGAGGATGTCAGGATCCACGTTTACGGCAACAGCAAACCCTAGGCGGGCATACATACCGGACGAATATGTCTTCACAGGGTTGTCAATGAAGGTACCAAGTCCGGCAAACTCCACGATGTCTTCGAGGCGGTTGTTGAGGGTCTTACGGCTGAGGCCCAAAATGGCCCCGTTGAGAAATACGTTTTCTCTTCCGGTGAGGTCGGGATGAAACCCTGCTCCAAGTTCCAGCAGCGCGCTCACCCGTCCTTCGACTTTCACCGACCCCTGGTCCGGCACCAGGATCTGCGCCAGCAATTTCAAGGTGGTGGACTTACCCGAACCATTGCTACCGATGATGCCGAACGTGGTTCCTTCCTTCACGGACAAGCTGACATCTCGAAGCGCCCAGAAGTCGTCGTACTTGCCCCGCTTGCGCCGCAACAGTGCTTGTTTTATGGACTGATTGCGTTCTGAAAAAACGCGAAACGCCTTGGAGACGTCATCCAGCACGATTGGATCCACCTAGGGAAGGTACTACGCCTCGACATCGACTTCGGGACTCTGGGTGCTCTAGTGCCGGGATGCGCGGTCGGTCCGAGGTTGTTCGCTAAGTTTCCGGGAAATGCCTTCTGCGAGCAGGCTGTTCCATTGCGGTCAATATGTATAGGTCCTCGTCCCACCGGTTTTCCCCTGTTCGTTTCAGCCGCTACCGAAGCGTATCTTTGGCCGTGGGTGCTCTTGCGTTCGCACTGTTATGCAGCGCATGGCTGGGCCCAGATTCCAACTATGACCTGTTCAACTACCACTTTTACAATGGCTGGGCGCTGGTCCACGGCCGGCTCCTGGTTGATGTTGCGCCAGCGGGTATCCAGACCTATCTCAATCCGCTGTTCGACGTTCCCACCGCCGTGTCCATCGGAATGTCATCATCAACACACCTGTTCTCGGTGTGGAGCGCAGTGGTCCAGTGGTGGTGCTGGATCACCGTGTGGTGCCTGGCGGGGGAGTTGGG
>JAYVGK010000519.1:0-2448 GCA_043772215.1 Acidimicrobiales bacterium
GGCAACATCACTGTGGTGCGTGATGCCCGGTGGGTGCGTGACGGCAAGGTGGTCACCAGCCAGGGGGTGTCTGCCGGTATCGACATGGCACTGTGGCTCATCGGCCAGGTCGACTCACCCGCTCACGCCAAGGCCGTGCAGCGCTATATCCAGTACGAACCAGCGCCCCCCTACCAGGCCGAGGTGTAGCCCCACCCCCACTCCTCACCCGACACCCCACCCACCGCAACTCGTAGCAAAACTTGGCACGGGTGCAACAAAATTGCGACGAGTTGGATGGTTTGGCCCGACACCCCACCCACCGCAACTCGTAGCAAAACTTGGCATGGGTCACACAAAGTTGCGACGAGTTCGACGCTCGTGCCGACGCTTGTGTCGACGCTCGTGTCAATGCGCATGGGGGCGCGGGTCACCTCAATAGGTTCACCACCACCGCCGTTCCCCGACCGGTGACCCGGATGACCGCATCATCGTCGGCCACCACTGTTTCGTACCGTGCCACCGACTCCCCGTCGAAGCTCATGCCCTCACTGAGCGCCACCACGGCCACGGCCACAACGTCGGCCTCGTCGGTGATGTCCACCAGCGACACGTCGCCCCACCCCTCCCCCCGACGAACAAACAGGTTGAACTCGGTCACCGGTCCATCGATGAGCGAACATCCAGGAGCCAATTCTCCCGGGAACTGCAACACCTGCCCCGCACTGTCGGCCCGACCCACACCATGCAGACCCATACCGGCGCCACTCAACAGCATCTGCCACCGCTCGTAACCAGGAAACACCGAGAACTGGCTATCAACCTCCATGGTGACGATGGTGATTCGCCATCGGAAGTCGGCCGGCCCGCCATCGCGGAACAACTCCAACGACGTGCCCCCGCCGTTGCGCCACGGCACCACTGCGTGCTGGTCCACTCGAACGATGTTTGACACGGCGGCACAGTAACGGCGGGTGCTCCCGGATTGTCGCACCCACACCGATAGGGTGGCACTGCCATGCCGGCGCAATCCCCACCAGTCAGTGATCAGAGCGCGCTGTTCGACCTCCGAGGCCGCACAGCGTTCATGCCCCCCGCCCCGGGGCAGCCTCCGTCGCGCGTCAACCTCCACGACGACACCACTGCCGCTCCGCGTCGGCGTGCCGTTCCCGTAGACGAACTGCTGGAGGGCCTCAATCCCAATCAGCGTGACGCGGTACTCCACGACGGTGGCCCACTGCTGGTGGTGGCCGGTGCGGGCTCCGGCAAAACTCGCGTACTCACCAGTCGTATTGCTCATCTCATCGGGTCATGCGGGGTCAGCCCCTTTCAAATCCTGGCCATCACCTTCACCAACAAGGCGGCCGATGAGATGCGCCACCGCGTGGCTGCCTTGGTGGGTCCGGTAGCCGAGCGTATGTGGGTGTGCACGTTCCACTCGGCATGTGTTCGCATCCTGCGTCGTGATGCGCATCGGTTGGGATACCGGTCAAGTTTCACCATCTACGACCAGTCCGATGCGGTCCGTCTGGTGCAATTCGTGTTGCGCGACCTCAACCTCGACCCCAAGAAATTTCCGCCCCGTACGGTGCACGCAGTGATCAGTGCTGCCAAGAATGATTTGATTGATGTAGAGGCCTATCAAATCCGTGCACAAAACATCTATGAGCGACGTATCGGTGAAGTATACGGTGAGTATCAGCGTCGATTGTTGGCCGCCAGTGCCATGGACTTCGACGATCTACTCCTCGTGGCCGTCCAGTTGCTGCGGACCGAACCCGAGGTGCTGGAGCACTACCGCACCCGATTCCGCCATGTGTTGGTGGACGAGTATCAAGACACCAACGCCGCACAAAATGCCCTCGTTTTGTTGTTGGCTCAGGAGCATCGCAATGTCACGGTGGTGGGAGATGGCGATCAGTCCATCTACCGGTTCCGTGGTGCCGATGTCCGCAACATCAACGAGTTCGAACAAACCTTTCCCAGCACCACCATCATCGTGCTGGATCAAAACTACCGGTCCACCCAAACCATCCTCGACGCCGCCAATGCTGTCATTTCCAACAATGTGGGTCGTACGCCCAAGCACTTGTGGACGGATCACGACGGGGGCGAGAAGATCGTCCGCTTCCATGCCGAGGACGAACGTGACGAGGCGGCATGGATCACTCGGGAGATGGACCGGTTGCATCGGGTGGAGTCCCATCACTGGGGCGACATGGCGGTCTTCTATCGCACCAATGCCCAATCGCGTGCGTTGGAGGAGCAGTTGGTGCGCGTCGGTGTTCCGTACCGGGTGGTGGGCGGTACCAAGTTCTTCGATCGTCGTGAAGTAAAAGATCTGCTCGCTTACCTTCGCGTGCTCATGAACCCCAGCGACGAGGTGTCGCTCAAACGGGTGGTCAATGTGCCCAAACGTGGGGTGGGCGACACGTCCGTGGGTCGATTGGACGCATGGGCCCGTAGCCA
>JAYVGK010000520.1:0-3942 GCA_043772215.1 Acidimicrobiales bacterium
CCACAGGCCGCTATACGCCGCCAACTGCGCGGCAGAACGCCGAAGCGCTGGAGAGCCCAGCATGGCTGGCACCGGTGATGTTTGCGCTCTTCTTCATCGGGCTAGCCACCATTGTGTTGAACCTCACCGAGGTTTTACCCGGTGCCAGCAACAACTGGTACACCCTGGGGGGCCTGGGAGTGATTCTGTTGGGATTCCTGGCCGCCACCAAACTTCACTGAGTGGGAGCGGTAAACGCCAAGCCAACCAGAAATGACAATTGTGTGATCCTCCCCAGACTTGTCCACAACCTGTGGATTACTCGAAGGCAGGGGCAAACTCTTCCATCTCATCCATACAATGGCGGGGCGCCACCGGGTCGTCATTGGCGGACTTGGTCATACGGATCTCGGCCCCACACGATGAGCAACGGTATCTGAGGTTCACCCGGCGAAGCTCACCTTCGGGCGGGGGCCCCGGAATGGGGCGAGCCAGACCACCGATCATGAGCAGCCCGAAACGCATCAACGCATACGCTGCGCCGGCGGCGACGAGCAGCTTGAACACGGTCCCGATCACGCCGCAATGCTACCGCCGCCATGCGGCTATCTGCCTCGTCGAGAGGCGCAGACGACTTAGAGGCGCTCAATGATGGTGGCATTGGCCAGGCCCCCACCTTCACACATGGTCTGCAATCCCCAACGCCCCCCGGTGCGCTCCAACTCGTTCAACATGGTGGCCATCAGTCGTGCCCCAGAGCAACCGAGTGGGTGACCCAATGCAATGGCGCCACCGTTGACATTGGTCTTGGCCAGGTCGGCGCCGATCTCTTTCTGCCACGCCAACACCACCGGGGCAAACGCTTCGTTCACCTCGAACAGATCAATGTCATCCACGGTGAGCCCGGACTTCTCCAGCACCTTGCGAGTCGACGGAATGGGTCCGGTCAACATCGTCACCGGATCGACACCAGCCAAGGCGAAGCTGTGGAACCGAGCCCGAGGGGTGAGGCCGAGCTTATTGGCCATCTCCTCGCTCATGATGAGCAGTGCAGCAGCACCGTCGCTGATTTGTGAGGAGTTGCCGGCCGTGATGCGACCCTCAGGAAGGAAGGCCGACTTCAGCTTGCCCAGCGTCTCCATACTGGACTGCGCCCGGATGCCTTCGTCGGTGGTCATGAGGTTGCCTTCGGCATCGGTTACAGGGATCATCTCGCGCTCGTAACGGCCCTCGGTAGTGGCGCGGGCGGCACGGGCGTGGGAGTCCACCGAGAACTGATCGCAGTCCTCGCGTGAGATGCCCCACTGCTCGGCGATCATCTCCGCTCCGATGCCTTGGGGCTGCAGACCGCCCACAGGCGCGTAGCGATCCATGATGCTCTGGGAAAACGGGAACCCCAGTTCTTTGGACGACAGCGTGGCGCCCATCGGAATGCGAGTCATCACCTCCACGCCCGCCGCAATGGCAATGTCGTAAGCACCGGCGATGACACCCTGGGCGGCGAAGTGGGCTGCCTGTTGGCTGGAGCCGCATTGACGGTCCACCGTGGTGGCCGGCACCGATTCGGGGTAGCCCGCTGCCAGCACTGCATTTCGGGCGATGTTGAGACCCTGCTCGCCGGCCTGCATCACACATCCCATAATGACGTCGTCGATGAGGGCGGGGTCGAATGAGTTGCGCTCCACCAGGGCGCGCAGCGTGACGGCGGCCAACTCCACCGGATGCCAGTCCTTCAGCTTTCCGTTGCGACGACCGAGCGGGGTACGAACAGCATCGACGATGACGGCGGTACGGGCCATGGTGGTGGGACTCCTGAGGAAAGGGGTAGTGGCGAATGGAGGCCGGTCACTTGACCGGGCGGTCCAGTGTCGCGCGGACCTCGTCGGTTGCTAACCCATCCGCTGTCAGCGCTGACGCCTGGATCCGGTGGCGGCACGGCGCAGACGATCAAGCACAGCCACACCCATACCCACTTCGTCGGGGGCCACCACCAAGAGAACGTCGAGTCCCAAGCGGTCGCCGTCATGTAAGCGCGCGTAGAGAATCGGGCTAAGCCCCTCTGCGGTGTAAGGGTGGGGCCCATTCAGTCGAACCACTCCGGTGGGCAGTGCAAGACCGGTGGCACACAACACACCCACCCGTGACCCCCGGTGAAGATCGACGAGCCGGGCGATGTCATCGATTTGCACCACTTCCACCTGTGCCGACGGCGCGTAGTGGGCGCGGAGCATGCCCGGCGCCCGTGACGGTCCGTTGATCACCCGCTGCACCGGACGATCGACGAGTTCCTCGATGCGCTCTGCCGTGATGGCACCTGGTCGCAGGATCGATGGCAGGTCCGACGAGCAGTCCACGATGGTGGATTCAAGGCCGACCGCACATGGTCCGCCATCGATGATGGCATCACGATCAAGCTCGAGATGATCGGCCAGGTCCGCCATCACATGCTGAGCGGTGGTGGGGCTCACTCGGCCAAACCGGTTCGCCGATGGGGCCGCCAAACCGCCACCAAACTGCCGCAGAACCTGTTGGATCGCCGGGTGAGCAGGAGCCCGCAGCCCTATGGTGACCAACCCACCGGTGACTTCGTCGAGTACACCGGGCGCTCGGCGCAGCACCACGGTCAGCGGACCGGGCCAACACTGCTCCAATAACGCCTCTGCCCATGGGGGAACGTCCACGGCCCACTCGGGTAGGAGCCCACGATCGGCGATGTGCACGATGACGGGATGATCCGACGGTCGCCCTTTGGCGGCAAAGATCCTATTCACCGCCACCACTGAGCGGGCATCTGCGGCCAACCCATAGACGGTCTCGGTGGGCAGGGCCACCAGACCGCCTCGTCGGAGCAACTCAGCCGCAAGCGACAGCGATTCATCGTCAGCAGGGAGCAACAGCGAGTGCGCAGTCATGACCGCCCGACCGTACCCTCCTCCCCCCCGTTTCCCCGACCCCGTTCGGACGGTGTTGAATCCCGATGAAGTTGATCGGATTTATAGGCTATTGTCGCCAACCGGCGTAGTTGCGCCCATTCAGGAGGATCCACCATGGCACTTCGACTCGGCGACATCGCCCCAGACTTCACTACAGACACCACGCAAGGAACCTTGTCCTTTCATGAGTGGCTGGGCGACTCCTGGGGTGTGCTGTTCAGCCATCCCAAAGACTTCACGCCGGTCTGCACCACCGAACTCGGTCGTGTCGCAACACTGAAGCCTGAGTTCGACAAGCGCAACGTCAAGGTCATCGGTCTGTCCGTGGACCCTGTCGCCAGCCATGTGGAGTGGGAGAAGGACATCGAGGAGACCCAGGGTACGGCGGTGAATTTCCCCATGATCGGTGACTCGGACCGTAAGGTCAGCGACCTCTACGACATGGTGCATCCCAACGCCAACGACACCATGACGGTGCGCTCGGTGTTCATCATCGGCCCCGACAAGAAGATCAAGTTGTCGCTCACCTATCCCGCCTCCACCGGCCGCAACTTCGACGAGATCCTGCGCGTCATCGATTCACTGCAGTTGACGGCGCAGTACAAGGTGGCCACACCGGTCGACTGGCAAAACGGAGACGATGTCATCATCGGCGGAGCCGTCACCAACGAAGAGGCCCAACAGTTGTTCCCCGGCGGTTGGACCACGGTGAAGCCGTACCTACGCGTGTTGGCCCAGCCCGGCAAGTAAGCACAGCAGATACGCAGGTCGAACGGGTTGGCCGCCTTCGGTGAAACGTGGCCATGCGTTCACCACGTCCGGGTTCATTGATGGTCGGCATAATCTTCGGTTCGTGAGTTCGGACAATCGTCCTGAGTGGATGCAGGCCAACCCTGGGGCCATCGATGCGTCGGTGCAGCGGGCGTTGGCCCAACCGTCTGGTGGGTGGTTCGTGGTGGCCAGCAGCCGATCGCTACGACCCCACTCACTGCGGCGACGCGCGTGGACTGACTTGGCCGCTTCCCCTCGT
>JAYVGK010000521.1:0-1815 GCA_043772215.1 Acidimicrobiales bacterium
GCCATGGCTTGGCGCCCCATCAGCCACCCTCCCACCACCGTGGCCACCAGGCGCAGGTACGGCGTGGCCCCGGCCATGGCGTCGATAGGTTCGCTGCGCCCGGCCTGCAACATCCACTTGGTGACCTGTTCCAACGTGTCCAGCGAGTGCCCCAAGCCGATACCCAGATCGTCCAGCCCGGGAACCCCTTCCAGCGCGTGACCATCAGCGCGCATACGGGTGATGAGATCGGCCATAACTCCCCCTTGGCGTAGGCCCAACTTGCGTCCAATGAGGTCAAGGGCCTGGATGCCGTTGGTGCCCTCGTAGATGGCGGCCACACGGATGTCGCGGTACATCTGCGCCACACCGGTGTCCTCTACGTAACCCATACCGCCGTGTATCTGAACGGCCAATGAGCACAGTTCGTTTCCCAAATCCGTGCACCACGCCTTGGACAACGGCGTCAAGAGGTCGGCCAGTTCTGCAGCGGCCTGACGCTCTTGGGGCTGCGGGTGATGATGGGCTTCGTCGTCGGCCTTGGCATTGAGAAACAGCAGATGGCGCATGGCCTCGATCTGGCTGCGCATGGTGAGCAGCATGCGCCGGACGTCAGGATGGCCCGCTATTGGATCTCCCACCTCACCTCCCACAGGACGACCTTGGACCCGAGTGAGGGCGTGGGTCACGGCTTGTTGATAAGCGCGCTCGGCAATGGCCTGCCCCTGTTGCCCCACCGCCAACCTGGCATTGTTCATCATGGTGAACATGTAGCGCATGCCCGCATCGACCTCACCAATGAGTTCGCCCACCGCCCCCGTGCTGTGATCCCCGAACGCCAGTACACAGGTGGGCGACCCGTGAATTCCCATCTTGTGTTCAGTGGACACCAGTTGCACATCGTTGCGCTCACCAAGTGTGCCGTCGTCATGCACCAAGTACTTCGGCACGATGAAGCACGAGATACCTTTGGTTCCGGCCGGTGATCCCTCTACTCGGGCCAGTACCAGATGCACGATGTTGTCACTGAGATCGTGCTCGCCCCACGTGATGTAGATCTTCTGACCGGTGATGCGCCACGTGCCATCAGCAGCCTTCGCCGCTTTGGTGCGCTGAGCCCCCACGTCGCTGCCCGCCTCGCTCTCGCTGAGGTTCATGGTGCCCGTCCACTCGCCGGTGATGAGCTTGCGAAGGTAGCGCTCCTTCTGCGCTTCGGATCCATGCGACGCCAACGCTTCGATAGCGCCTTGCGTGAGCATGGGACACAGTGCCAGCGCCATGTTGGCGGACTGGATGAGTTCACTCATGGCAATACCTACCAGATGCGGAAATCCACCACCGCCGTGGTCGGGATCGGCGGGCACAGAGCCCCATCCGGCTTCCACGTAGCGGCTGTAGGCCGTGCGGAACTCGATTGGTGTGGTGATGGTGCCCGCATCCAGGTCAACCCCCAAGCCTTGACGATCACCGAGTTCATTGGTGGACGCCCAGCAGTCGGTCATCAGCCGGCCGAACTCCTCCAGCAACGACATCACGGTTTCGGTGTCGGCATGCTCGAGGCCCGGATAGTTGGCAAGCGCATCGAGGCCCACGAGATCGAGCGAAAAACGAATATCCCGCAGTGGAGGGCTGTAGCGCATCACAGCCACCATTCTCTCCTACCCACCCATCAGAGTGTGACGCAGAACTAGTTGCTCTTGGTGTGGCTCCGTCCGTAGGTTGCGGTATGCCCGAAGCCGTGATCGTCGCCACTGCCCGGTCGCCTATCGGTAGGGCGTTCAAGGGTTCGTTGTCTACGCTGCGCGCCGACGACATGGCGGCTCAGATGGTGGTAGC
>JAYVGK010000522.1:0-1573 GCA_043772215.1 Acidimicrobiales bacterium
GACAGCAGCAGAGCCGAGAGCACGAAATTGGCTAGTACCAACACAATTGCGTACCCCGCCGACCATGTGCCGTTCCAACCGGCGGCCACATTGGCCACCACCAAGATCACCGGCACGAAGGGAAGCGCACGTTTGACCATGTCAAAGGCCACCATACGTTCCACCGCAGGCCCGGAAGCGGCACTGAGCATGACGTTGTCGGAGGTGGTGGTCATGTGGCCTGCACCTCGGGCTGCTCTGCACCACTACCGGCCCACGCCGCCTTGGCCTCGTGCTGGCGCATTTCCTGGTCGTAGCCAAACCACATACGGATGGAGATGCCCACCAGCGAAAGCACCACGAGCACAATCATGAACAGAGGGCGGGTATGAAGCCAGCTGTCCACGAGGTAACCGAATGCGCCGAACACCATCGGGGTCACCGCCAACTCAAACGCCCGAGCCAAACCGTCGCCAAAGCCACGGTAACTGTCGCGCTTGTAGTCGCGCCGGTCAGGGGAAACCAGTGTGGGAGGCATGGTCATGAGAGGAGACGAACACTGCCCGGACGCCGAAGTGGCGCTGAGACGCATGTGAACGCGTGCACAAGATACGGCAAAGGCGGCCCGGGGATCAAGTCAAGGCTTGGGAAAACCCACTGCCACCCGAGCAATCGACTTCAGTGACCGAGTCCCGGGGGTGAAGTATTCGCTATGACCATGCCCATCCGTGGGCAACGATCTCGCCCCAAAACCCTTGGTTGCCGGATCCGGACCGTGCACCGGAGCCATGGGCACCACGTCGGTGCCTCCAATCACCCGCAGGCCTTTGTCCAGCAGGAACAGCGAACCACCCGAGGCCATCACCACGGCCCTCGGAACTCCGGGCGAGTTCGTCTTGCCTGCCCAGAGTCGAACGTCGGGCGACCTGAGCTCACCACGCGATCGGGCGTCCATCCCCGGTGAGCCCACCACCACCACGTCATTCACCGGTAAGCGATGACGGTCGTCGTCCCTCATGGCCCGGCCTGCCACCACCGAACCGTACGAGTGCCCCACGATGGTGACATGGGCTCGCATACCGTGTTGGTGCAGGAGATCCAGGTCCGCCGCGAGTTGTCTGGCACCACGCTCGGCCGACACTGACGTTGCGGCATCGATGAGGCCGAAAACCGTGGCATCAGGTGTGTTGTATCCGAGCCACGCAATGACCGCCACCCGGGCGCCACTACCCAACTGGGCGCGCATCTCGTTGTACAACGCCACGGCCTTGGGCCTCAGTTGAGTTTCGTAGTTGTCGAGGGAATTGGTCATACCGGGAACCAGGAACACCACATGCTTTGCCGCCGCCAGGTCACCGAGAACCTCCAACCGACGCCCGTCACCACCATCATCAGCGCGCAGATAGACGCGGCCAGCCGCCGCCATGCGTCCACTTACCTGGGGAGGAAGGGCCTTCATCGAGTCCGCCACGAACACCCGAAGATCCGCCCGACGAAATTCCTGGGCCACCAACGCCACCGCTGATATCTCCTCGACGACGTCTCGCAAGATCGGGGCCACTAACGTTTGGCCACGTGGTCGTAACTGGGGGCA
>JAYVGK010000523.1:0-1964 GCA_043772215.1 Acidimicrobiales bacterium
TTCGCCCAGGGTTTCGATGGCCCGGTCCTTGGCATCAGCATTTCTACGCCGCAGTTGCGGAGTCACCACCTGCTCGAAGAACGCTGCTTCGCGATCAGCGGCCAACTTGTACATCCGTAGGTGCCGGGGCTCCACGCCGTGTTTGGCAAACTCGGCCACCAGTCGACACGTGAGCAGCGCATCTTCGTCGTAGTACGTGGTGGAAAACACGGCACGGCCGCGTATGAGGCCGTACCCCTCCAGCTCACGTTCTTGCTCAGTGGTGATGCCGGCGCTGCGACACAGTTCATCCAGCGTGAGGCTGAGGGCACTGGGATTGGTGGCCAGTGGGTTGCGTGACCCGAGTTGCTCAGCCCGTGCGGCAACCGGCGGGGCAGGCGGGCTTGCCGACGACACGAGTGCCAATTTCGGGCTGTCGTCTCCTACCACCGGCGTTGTCGTCTGCTCGTGCACCATTGGGTTGGCCGGGTCATCCACCGGAGGCGTCGGAGCGGGCAAAGGTACCGTCGAAGAACTGCGAGCCGATGTCGCTGACGCCGCTGAAGCTACGGGGGTATGGGCGTCACCCGCAACTGTGCCCGAACGCAGTCGAGAGCCCTGCGAACGCCTCGTCGTGGCAAACGACGCCGGGTGTCGACGCTCCGGCTCACCCGGGAGCGCGCCACCGTGCAAACTCACGTGTTCATCATCGGTGCCATCGTCTGCGCCATCGCCGTTGGCGACGGCAGTGGTGGAACGACTGCCAGCCAAACCAGCATTTTCTGGTCGAGCCAACGCGCCATCACTGGCCCCTTGCTCGCGCAGGATCGTACGGAGGTGCGTCACGTCGGCGTCGTAGAACTTGCGGTACCCCGATGCGGTGCGCTCCAACTGCAACAATCCGTGCGATTCAAACACCCGGATACGGGAGATGGAAACCTCCGGGAACTCGTCTTTCAACAACTCCAGAACTTCACCGATGGACAGATACGGTCGGCCCCCAGATGACGTCATGTCGGTTTCACTCCCCCACGAGGAACACGAGTCGGAACTTACCGATCTGTACCTCATCGCCAGTGACCAGGGGAGCCTCGGTGATGCTGACTCGGTTGACGTACGTGCCGTTCAACGAGCCCACATCTCGCACCACATAGCCGTCAGCCGACCGCACAAACACTGCATGACGACGCGACACGGTGATGTCGTCGAGCAGGATGTCGGACTCATCGGAGCGCCCCGCCACCGTCACCGACTTGTCCAGCGTGTACACGTCACCCGCCTCTGCCCCTTCCACCCCACGACGCACCACGAGAACACCGGGCCCGTCAGCAAAGTGGGGGATCTGCACTGTGACGTCAGTTTCGGCGATGTCAGCGTCTGAGGTGATGTTGATGGTGAGGTCGCCGCCATCGGTGAGGAGACCGGCACCGCAAGACGCGCAGAAGTTGGCATCGGTAGTGGCTCGGTGTCCACACCGGTGACAGAAGCGATCGGTCATTGGAAGGGTTCAGGCTTCCGTGAGGGCGGTGTACGCAGCGGCATCCATCAGCGCGTCGGAGCAAGCGTCGGCAGCAGGAGATGTCGTGGCGCTCACAGTTACCTCATACAACCATCCAGCGCCGTAGGGGTCCTCGTTGATGAGCTCAGGTTGGGAGGCCAGCGCCTCGTTCACCATGGTGACGATGCCATTGACGGGGGCGTACACATCGCTGACCGATTTGGTGGACTCCACCTCGCCGCATCCATCGCCGACGCTCACGGTGTCGCCCACCGCAGGCAACTGGATGAAAACCACATCACCCAATGCGTCCTGGGCATAATCGGTTATGCCGACCCTGGCAGTGTTACCCGCCATCTGAACCCATTCGTGATCAGTGGAGTATCTGAGGTCCTCGGGCACCAGCATGGCCATCACGCTACCGCCCTCGGTGGGCCGAGTACGAGCACTTCCGTTTGTCTGCGTGTCATGCCGTACTGCGCCGTGC
>JAYVGK010000524.1:0-6973 GCA_043772215.1 Acidimicrobiales bacterium
GTGATCGGTACGCTCCGGGGCTCCGTGACCATGGCGGGTCGAGTCCCGGGGCGCACCGATCTGACGATGTCCGTCGGACAGCCGGGTTTCCAGCTCCGACCATGTCCTCGGCCCGTTCGACCACCCCATGAGGAGCAGTGTAGTCGAACATATGTTCGACGCAGAACCGAGGAGGACCCCGCTACCCTTACCGTACCCCGTCCGCTTCACTCCTGCGCCCTTGCCGCCCGCGCCCTTCACTGCTGCGACTGTGGCGCCAGGCGCGCGGCTGTGGCGGCTACCCGCCAACTGGACGCCACCGTCGCGCGGTACCCGCCACACCTCGCCACGAGTCACCATTGCTGGCCTACGGTGGGCATCCATGAGCCCGGCATTGGTGACCCAGGGAGCATTGGTGGTGGTCACCGGTGCCTCCCGCGGTATCGGAGAGTCGATCGCCCGCCGGTTTGGAGCCAGCGGGGCTCGGGTGGTGCTGGTGGCCCGCACTGGTGAAACACTGGAGCGACTGGCCGCCGAATTGAACGGTATGGCCGTCACGGCCGACCTCGGCGACCCCGCTCAGGTGGAGGGGCTCATCGCCCGTATCGAGCGTGAGGCCAACGCACCGGTGGACATCCTGGTGAACAACGCCGGGGTGGACGACGTGGGCCTACTCACCAGCAAGCAGGCCGCCGATGTGCGCCATATCCACCAGGTGAACCTCATTGCCCCCATCGAACTGTGCCGCCAAGTGCTGCCCGGCATGCTGGAGCGGGATAGGGGCCATATCGTCAATGTCAGTTCCATTGCCGCCTGCGGTGCGTTCAGTGGCCTCACCCTGTACGGATCCACCAAGGCGGGGCTCACCAACTTCACCGCCATCTTGCGTGTGGAACTCAAGGGCACCCCCATCCGCACCACGGTGGTGTCGTTGGGGCCGGTACCCAGCGACATGCTCAACACTGTCAACGAGTTCGAGCCGGCCCGCCGCGCCTTCCGCCGCTTCCGACGACTGCAGTTGATGCCCAATGTGGATCGCGATGCGGTGGCCATTGCGGTGGTGGATGCCGTACGAGCCGGCCGACGACATGTGCGCTTACCAAAACGAGCAGCCATCTATTCCATGCTCCACGAGGTACCGCGTCGTCTCGTGGAATGGACACTCGTAGGCATCCCCAGCCGCCCCCGCTGAGGGGTGAGACGTAACCGTCGGCCACGAATGTTTGGATGAGCGCAGTGGAACTCGGCTGCGCGTCGAGCAACTTCAACGCCGTATGTCCCACCACATCAGTCGTAGGTGGCCTCCACCCACCAGTCGCCCCCCTCCAGCGACAGCACATAGGCCGCCCCATCGGCTGTCACCACCTGGACACGGGCTCGTCGGCGGGCTGACTGCAGGTCCCACCAGTGCTCCTCGATGGGCCATGGCCCCGCCCACGCCACCACATCCACGGGACGACTGGGGGAAGCCATTGGCGTGGCGGCAATAGCCAACCGGGCGGGTCGGCCTTCGAGCACTCCTCTCCCACTGACCCGTACCGGCCACCCCTCAGCCGTACGCAGATCAGCCGGTAGCAACGGACTGTGAACCACCGTAGGCAGCGGGGCCGGCAATCGACCGGGCCACAGGGCCACCTCCCCCGGACGCACAACCACATCCACCGGGCGGGCATCACCCCACGGCACCAACTGCACCAACTCACCAGGAGAACGACCGCCCGACAACACTGCGATGCTTACTGCGTCAGGACCCAGCAGACCCTGCAACCTGATGAACGCCCGGGCTGCTCGCTCGTCGCCCGCCGCCCCACCCCAGAAGCCCAACTGCCTCCCCACGTCGGCCACCACCTCATCGGGAGCCAGCGTTATACGCACCAGGGCCCGATGCGCTCCCGCCTCCGGATCGGCATCATGATCATCAGCGAGCTTATCATCTGTGGACATACTGATTGCCCGTAGCCACCCGTCGAGTTGCCACCGGACACGGTCTGCCAATGCAACTGCGGTGAGCCCACCAGCGGCACCAGCGCGCTCGTGACGCCACAGCCGTATGAGATTCACACCGCCCGAAGTACGAGCCTCGATTCGTACTCGGGTACAGGCCAGACCATGGTGGCCGAGGCGCAGATGCAGTTCCTCGGCCAAACCCTTGGCCACGAATGCCGCGGCATCCACACGATCTACCGGCGGATCCAACTCGGTGGTGACCTCCAGGTCCGGCGGGATGGGAGTGGGATCCAACGGACGCTCGTCACTGCCGGCTGCCAATTGATGAGCATGCACCCCCACCGGCCCGAACCGGGCCAGTACATCGGCATGGGCCAGCGCCGCGAAGGTACCCAGCGTACGCAGTCCCAACCGCTGCAGTAGATCCACCAGCTCACTGAGCTCATCGGGATGAGTCAGTCCGGTGCGTCCAGCGCGTCGATGCGAGCGCCCGTCTCCCAATCGCTCTGCTCCCGAAGAGATAAGCGCGCTGATGGGATGGGTACCCAGGAACGCCACACTTTCCGTGGGTGGAACGATATGCACGCCTATATCTGCGGCACGGCGAGCAGCCAGCGCCGCCGCAAACGGACCATCAGCCACCCCAATGCGCCCCACCACCCCCAGGGCACCCACCGCCGCCAGTACCTGTTGCGCCAGTGACGCATCGCCCCCGAAGTACCGCGACGGGCCCCGGGTCCCCAACTGACACAGCCCCGGGCGCACGATTTCGATGAGTGGCGTGAAGCGTTCCAAGGCCGCCACCACCGGCTCGAAGCCGCGGGCGTCACGAGCAGGGTCATCGTCGAGCAGTTCCACCTCAGGCACACGGCTCTGGGCCTCACGCCGACGCATACCCCGGCGGATGCCATCGGCGCGGGCCCCAGCCGACACCGCCACCACTCGATTGGCCCGCAGCACCGCCACGGGCATACCGGCCATGGCCTCCCCCGCCAAGACCGCAGCCACCACCGGCCAATCCGGACACCACAGCACCAGCGTACGCATGGCTATCCCGCCCGAGCCACAGCCACGGATGCATCTTCCACCGCAGCAGTGTCCACCGCAGCAGTGGCCACCGGTGCAGCGTCGACCGATGCAGTATCGACCGGTGCAGTATCGACCGGAGCGTCTTCGCTGCGGGTCCAGCGCAAGCCCGGTCCACCCTGGAGCCAGCACCATGCCTGACGCGGACGCGCCGCCGCCCGGCGCCCCTCCATCTCGACCTCCACCAAGTGGCCACTGAGCGCACCATGACCCTGCTCCAACCCCACCCACTCACTGCGCCCCACCCGGAACCGGGCGTCGAACGCCTCCGGCCAGGCATCGTCTCCCACCGGCACCAGCACCGCCCCCCGCTCACGGACCCGGGCGGCCACACGGCGGGCGTCGGCCGGACGCAAGGCCAGCGCGGGGCCGATGATGACCACGTCCAGCGCATCCACCAGAGCAGCCACCACCGTGGCAGCCATGTCCACCGGCGGGGTGGCCACCACCGCGAAGCGGTCCAGCACCACCCCCAACTCGGCGGCAGCGGCCAGCCCGGCCGACGGCACTCCCACCATGGCCGCCCATGAGCCGGACTGAGTGGCCTGGGCGATGAGGGCGAATCCCAATGCCCTGGTGGCGGCGCCGATGGTGGCACCTCGGCGCAGACCGCCCCATGGCAGCAGCTCGTGAAAGGGGGCACCCACCGGCAGTAACTGCTCGTCGGCCCGGGTGAGGGGACGGGTACGCTGAGCCAACTGGGCCAGTGTGGGCAGAGATGTGGGGGCCATGGACCAACCAGCATCGAACACATGTTCGACACTTGTCAAGCTTGCACTCAGTTCCACAGCCTCCTACGAGGCGGACGATCCAATCCATTCATGGGCCCGATCGTGGCGGGGAGCGAATGGCAGCGGACAGGTATGGGCTCGCACCCTGGTGCCATCCGGATGACACAGCATTACTTCGGCGTTGTCGTCCACTTCATCTGGGTACATCAGTACGAACCCGATGGCTCCCAACGTGGGCGACATGACGCTACTGGTGAGCCGCCCCACTTCCCGGCCGTTGCGCTCCACCATCGCGCCCGGGGCCGTCAGATCATCATCGTGGTCCCCATGACCACCATGGAACAGCCCCACTCGACACTGCTGACGGGTGGCTGCTCTCAGCGCATCGCCACCTCGGACGCGTCTGCGACTCGTACCAACATCGGAATCAACCGTGAACCCGATACCGAGTTCGAACGGGGTGGTGGTGTTGTCGAAATCATCACCCATCACCGGAAATCCTGCTTCGATGCGCAACACGTTCAGCGTGTCGGTACCGCACGCCATCAAACCTCCTGGCAGGGCTTCGGCTTGTCCAGCGCCCATCAGCGATTGCCACAGTGCCGATGCGTGTTCGGGCGCGCACCACAGTTCGTAGCCCACCTCCCCGGTGAAGCCCGTACGCGACACGCGCACCAACCCTGGCGAATCAGCAAGCGCGCATACTGTGTGGTCGAACCACTTCAGATCCGTCACTGCGGGATACAACGGCATTGAGATCAATGCATTTGCCACCACGGCGGTACTGGCCGGGCCCTGAACCGCCAAGTTGGCAATGGCCTCGGTGATGTCTGTGAGGCTCACATCCAAGCTCCGCTGCTGCGCCAATGCCCGTAACGCCACGAAATTGTCATCACTCGACGCGACCATCCAGAAATGATCGGCACTCAGACGAAACACGGTTGGATCGTCGATGAGACCACCCGCCTCGTTGCACATTGCGCTGTACATCACCCTGCCCACCCGCATTCCGTGCACCGCCCGAGTGAGTGTTTCGTTGAGCAACGCCACTGCATCGGAGCCAACGATGTCGATCTTGCGCAACGAAGACAGGTCGATGACCACCGCGGTGTGGCGCGCCGCAGTGTGTGGCGGGTGGCGGCGTGCCTCGGCGTTGCGGTACCGCACGGGCAGGGCAAACCCGTCGTAGTCATCGAGTTCAGGTTCCAACCCAGCCCAACACGAGGTGAAGGGGCTCACCCGCAGACCGGGCAGGTCGATGACGATGTCATCGTCCACACCGCTGGAGGGACGATCCAAGTGAGGCATAGCAACCCAAGTTCCCATACTTCGATGACTTGAAACCACAATCGAGGCCAACTTGGAGACAAGCTCAAGCCAAGATCAGAATCACTTCAAGGGATGATTTCAAGGGATCGACGGCACCACACCCGGCTTGTAGTGGATGAACAGGTCCGAGATGAGCGCCTCCATCCCGTCCGTGGTGCCACCGGCAGCCAACTCCACAGTGATCTGATTGCCGTGCACATGCACCGCCACCACCCCGCCATGCTCGAACAGGGCGTGGGCCACTCGGTCCGGCGGGCGAGGACCCACTGCGTCATCCAACGAGCGATACCGCTCATGGGCCATACCGGTGAGGGCCCGGTTGGTCTCGAAACGGACGACACCGTGACGAGCGCTCTTCTTTTCGACGACCGTGATGAGTTGACCCATGGTGGCCGGAACACTACCGGCCACCATGGGGCTGCGCTTCTTCGCCTCACGACTGCCTATGGTCGGTACGCTTCCCCCATGGATCGGCCCGAGGACCACACGCCACTTGAGCAGGAGTCCGACCACCGGCACTCCCCCCGTCGACCCCCCATCGTGGCAGGCGTACCAATACGCACCATTGCCACCACCATCGCCCTGGTGCTCATCACCATCGCCACACTGTGGTTGGCCTCCAAGGTCACCCGTATCCTCACATGGCTGGTGGTGTCCACCTTCTTCACCGTGGTGCTCACACCGTTGGTGGATCGATTGCACCGCAAGCTCAAACTGCCCCGCCCATTGGCCACATCCGTGGTGTTCATCGGCGGCATCATCGTGTTGGTGGCCATGCTCTATTCGTTCATCCGGCCCATCGTGGACCAAACCACCAAGTTTTCCGACGAGTTCCCCACCTATGTGGAGAAAGCCCAAAACGGCGAGGGGTCGGTGGGCAAACTGGTGAAGAAGTACAAGGTGGAGCAGTGGGTGAAGGACAACCAGGAGCGGTGGCGTTCGTCGGTTGACAAAGTGGGCCGCAATGCCCTCTCCGTGGTCCAATCCGTGTTCAACACCTTGGCGGCCACCCTCACCATTGCGGTACTCACCTTCTTGATGTTGCTGCAGGGCCCTGAATTGCTCTACGGCATGGTGCGCGTCCTCAGCCCTCCTCAACAAGAACGAGCCCGCCATATCGGACGCCAATCAGCCAAGGCCATCACCGGATACGTGGCTGGCAACCTGGCCATCAGCGTCATCGCCGGGGTGGCCACGTGGATGATGCTCTTGGTCGCTGGGGTCCCGTTTGCCGGCGTATTGGCCCTCTGGGTGGGCTTTGCCGACCTCATCCCATTGGTGGGAGCCACGCTGGGGGCCATCCCCACGGTGGGCGTGGCATTCCTACATTCGGTGCCCGCCGGCATTGCCGTACTCATCTTCTATGTGGTGTACCAGCAGCTGGAGAATCACATATTGCAGCCCAACATCATGTCCAAAACGGTATCGTTGCGACCGCTCATCGTGCTCATCACGGTGCTGATGGGGGTGGAGCTGTTCGGGTTGATGGGGGCCCTGTTGGCCATACCGGCGGCCGGGGTGATCAAAGTGGTGGGCACCGAGTTACTGCAGTGGCGGCGCCCGGAACTGGTCTTCGGAAATGCACACCGTCCGTCTCGGACCGTCCGCAGACCGCGCCTCACCCCACCGTGGGCTCGGCGTTCGGCGCCTGAATAGCGACACTGGCTCGGACTCAGGGCTGTGTGTTCTCGACCCTGGCTGAGCGGCCCCGATTCCGGGTCACCACCCACCAGCATGCTGCGGCAAAGGCCACCGAGATCACTGCCAATGCCGTGTGTACCAGCTTGAATCCGGTCGAGTTGGCTGCCGTTTTCCAGATGTTCCAGATCCGAGTGCCCCACACGTACAGCGTCCAGACGGAAAACGCTCGGAGGATGTTGGCATCACGACGAGACATATGA
>JAYVGK010000525.1:0-6154 GCA_043772215.1 Acidimicrobiales bacterium
TTGGCGCCCAGGGTGGCCGCCAACTCCAGCGCCGCAGTGCTCAATGCAGCGCCGGCCCCAGACCCCCGGGCGTTGCCGTCCACCACCACGTCTTCGATCCAGGCCCGAGTAGCGGTGGGGATGGGAAACACCACGAGCGTGAGAGAGCCAATGATGGCGCCGCTATCGGTGTCACGGGCCAAAAACAGATGGCAGGCCTCGTGAGCCACCAAGTCGGTGAGCTCGGCATGGGTTGGCGCAGGATTGGAACGAGACAACTGGGGGATGAGCTGGGCGAATGCTTGGACGATCTCGTCGGTCACCACATCTGCGACCGAAATCTCTACCGGCATCTGTACCTGTACTCTCCCTGTTGTCCACCGTGGACCGTGGCGAGTGTATCCACCGTCACTGGGCTTCGAAAGCCCTACCTACTGGTGGCACGATGAGGCGACGAAGGCGTCCCACAAGTCGGCGGCTCGGCGGCGGGCGTCGGCTTGCAGGTCATTGGTGAGTGCCACCAGCTCATTGAGCGTGCAGCCACTGACGGCCAACCCCGCTGGATCGCTGGCGGACCAGTCCAAGGCTTGCTGGGCGGCGACTTCGGGGTGGAATTGCACACCCAGATGGATCCCTCTCCGGTACGCCTGCACACATACATCCGACGTGGCCAGCACCACGGACCCTGGCGGGGGCTCGATGGCGTCCTCGTGCCACTGGAACCATGGTCCTTCCGCCATTACGGCCGAGTCCGGGCTGTCGATCATCTTCCAGCCCACCTCCGGTTCTGGTGCTCTCGCCACCTGGCCACCCAGGGCGACAGCCAGCGATTGGGCGCCGAAGCAGATGCCCAGGATGGGGATATGGCGGGCGTCGGCGTCTTTGAGGAGTGCTTGCTCGTTGATGAACCAGGGCGTGTCACCCAGGGCGGTGACGGATTCGGCCGATCCCAGGGTGACCACCACGTCGTAGCCCTCGGCGCTGGTGGGGATCCCGGTGAGCGGGGTCACGGTATGCAACTGCGCTCCCACCGCTTGGGCCCGCTCCCCCAGCAGACCAATGCCGCTATCGGACTCATGCTCCACGACGAGGACTCTCACCCCGCTAGCGTAGAGCTGCGCCGTTAGCTCATCCGGTAGAGCAGCGGACTTTTAATCCGTAGGTGGAGGGATCGAGACCCTCACGGCGCACTCACATAGCTCTTCGTAGGTCAGGGGTAGTGGCTAGACGGGCCCTTGTAGTTTGGTGGCTGCCAGTCTCGTTGGGACCTGCGTCAGAATATCGGCCTGATTGCCAGCGGCTCTGGTGGAGGACTGTTGGCGACGAGGTCCGACTACTCGTGCACTGCGTCCCTCCGGGAGGGACGGAGTGCACTGACAACGTGCGCTTGTTACACCTGTTCGTCGATCCATGCGGCAATCAACACCCCGGCGATCGAGATGGGAGGGGCCATGTAAGGAAACCCGCGCTTGCCCATGGCCCGTGACTCCAACAGCTCCTCCCGAGTGAACCATCTCGCATCTTCGATTTCGTCCGGCGCCGGAGTGATTTCACCGCTGACGTAGGTGGCATGAAAACCCAGCATCACCGACTGCGGAAACGGCCATGGTTGCGACGAGTGGTACCCGATATCGGTGACTTCCAATCCCACTTCCTCACGCACCTCACGCACCACTGCATCCTCCAAGGACTCACCCGGTTCCACGAACCCGGCCAACGCCGAATACATGTTGGGTGGCCAGATGGCTTGGCGTCCCAGCAGACATTTGTCCCCATTGCCGATGAGCATGATCACGGCCGGATCCGTCCGGGGGAAATGAGTGGTGCCGCAACTGGCGCAGTGCCGCTCATGACCACCTGCACGAGCCAAGGTAGGTGCACCGCAAACTGCGCAGAAACGGTTCTTGGCATGCCACGTGGTGATGCCACTGGCAAAGGCCAGCAGGTTGGAATCCTGGGCCGGCAATACCGCAATGGAGTCCCGTAGCCCCGCCAACAATGCGCCGTGGGTGGCCCCGTCGAGTACGTCATCGATGGCCGTGCGGTCGTGATGGGACACGTCAATGGCCCAATGGGTGACCCCGTCGAGTTGACCCAACAACACCGGCGGATGGTCGCCGATGAGTGCTGCCACCACAGCCAATGGCAACGATGCAGCCACTCCATCGGCCACCGCAAACGTGTTGCGCCATACGAGGTGGAAGCGGGTGTCGACATGGTTGCGTTGCTCGCCGAGCCATGCCTCGTCCTTACGGAACTCGTGGCGACGATTGAGCTGGCGACCAGCCAACGGATTGGAAGTGGACTCTCGACCGGCAGACATGGCGCTGATACTGGCACGATGTGCGCGATGAGCACGATGGAACCGGAACCGAGTTGGTGGACATCGTGGACGATCGCCATGCGCGGTTACGCGACGATGAATGGTGCCCCGATTCCGTCGCCGTTGCCCTTCCGCTACTGCGCCAGCTGTAAGGGTTGGCACTATGACTGACCTGCTCATCCGTGACGCCGATCTGGTGGCCACCGTGGACGATGCCCGCGCCGAAATCAAGGGTGGATGGGTGGCCATCACCGATGGGCGCATCAGTGGTGTGGGGAGCCCAGGGACCGAGCCCGTTGACGCAGTTGAGGTGGTGCGGGCCAACGGCTGCTTGGTGACGCCGGGGCTCATCAACACCCACCATCACATCTACCAAAACCTCACCCGTTCCTACGGGCCAGCCACCAACGGCACCCTGTTTCAATGGCTCACCACGCTGTACCCGCTGTGGAGTCGCCTCGACGAAGAGGCGGCATACATCTCGGCCTGGATTGGCCTGGCGGAACTGGCCCTCGGCGGCTGCACCACATCCATGGACCATCTCTACGTGCATCCGCGTGGCGGCGGTGATCTCATCACAGCCGAGATCACCGCCGCGCAGGAGTTGGGCTTTCGCTTTCATCCCACACGCGGGTCGATGAGCCTGAGTCAAAAAGACGGCGGGCTGCCGCCCGATTCAGTGGTGCAGAGCGACGATGAAATCCTGGCCGACTCCGAACGACTGGTGAAGCGCCATCACGACAACACCTTTGGTGCCATGGTGCGCATCGCCCTCGCTCCGTGCTCACCGTTCTCGGTGACACCGGCGTTGATGATGGCCACCGCCGAGTTGGCCGAGCGCCTCGATGTGCGCCTGCATACCCATCTCGCAGAGGACGCCGACGAAGACACATACTGCCTGGAGCATTTTGGTAAGCGTCCATTGGAGCAGTTCGAAGCGGTGGGATGGGGCAGTGATCGGGCGTGGGTGGCGCACTGCATCTTCCCCAACGACGACGAGATCGCCCGCTTGGGAGCGTGGGGCACCGGAGTGGCCCACTGCCCCAGTTCCAACATGCTGCTGGGCAACGCCCGGATTGCCCCGGTGCGAAAATTGCGAGCGGCGGGGGCGCCGGTGGGATTGGGATGTGATGGATCGTCGTCCACTGACTCGGCATCGTTATGGATGGAAGCCCGCAACTCGTTGCTGTTGGGCCGTATGAACACGGGACCGCACACCATGGGGGCCCGTGACGCACTGGAGATAGCCACCCGGGGTGGCGCCGCCTGTTTGGGACGAACTGGTGAATTGGGTCAACTGTCGGTGGGCGCGATGGGTGATGTGGTGGTGTGGGGTATGGACGGCATTGCCCATGCGGGGGCCATCAGCGATCCGATTGAGGGATGGTTGCGCTGCGGCCCGTCGTCGGCCCGCCATACGTTGATCAACGGCCGGTTTGTGGTGCGCAACTCCACCATGGTGGACCCCAACGTGGAAGCCCGACTGGCCCAGCATCGCACCGTGGCCACTCGGATGCAGGCTCTGTAGGTGAAACGCCGGCTGCGGTGGCTGCCAGGATCTTCAGTATGAGCACGTTGATCTTGTTGCGTCACGGAGAGAGCCGGTGGAATCGTGAGGGCCGCTTCACTGGGTGGTACGACGTCGATCTCACCGAGCACGGTGAAACCGAGGCTCGCAACGGAGGCCGCCTCCTACTGGAGAAGGGTCTGTTGCCCGACGTTGTGCATACGTCGTTGTTGCTTCGAGCCATCCGCACCAGTCAATTGGCCCTCGACGCCTGCGATCGACCGTGGATACCGGTACGACGGTCATGGCGGTTGAACGAGCGTCACTATGGCGATCTGCAGGGCAAGGACAAGGCCGAGACACTGGCCGAGTTCGGCGATGAGCAGTTCCTCATCTGGCGTCGCAGTTTCGACGTAGCGCCGCCCCCCGTGGCCTTGGACTCGCCTCATCATCCGATGAACGACCGCCGCTACGCGTTGCTGGCCCCCGAGGTGTTGCCAGCCACGGAGTGCCTGGCTGATGTACTGCATCGGATGTTGCCGTATTGGCAAGACAGTGTGGTGCCGGATTTGCGGGCCGGGTCGGTCACCATGGTGGCCGCCCACGGCAACAGTTTGCGCGCCCTCGTGATGCATCTGGACGGCCTCAGCAACGAAGCAGTGGTAGCCCTCAACATCCCCACGGGTATCCCGCTGGTCTACCACCTCGACGAAAATTTGCGGCCCGTGTCGAGCGGCTATCTCGACCCTGACGCCGCAGCCGCAGCAGCCGAAGCGGTGGCCAATCAGGGCAAAGCCTGACCACTGCAAACGTCTGCCCCAAAACGTATATACGCATAGAAAACGGCGGCCCGATTCCGAAGAGCCAGGCCGCCGTTGACTGTGTCAGTCAGCGTTGTCAACGCTGACGCTTCCCCCGGGTGTCGGTGTCGGCCACGTGAGGTTGGCCGACGGGTCATGAGGTATTGGACCACTATCTACTCTCCGTGGTCAATACAGCGATGAGGACTTGTTCAGATTTGCTCTGAATTGATGAGTCGAGGTTTCCGAAGGTCGCAGTGCGGGGTCGATTTGCATTCGTCCCCGGCTAACGTGGGCGGCCGTGAGCGCATATGACGAGCTCCTGTGGGACAGCCCCGATGCCGAGCGGCCGGTGCTCAGCCGACCGGTACTGGTGGCGGCATTCGAGGGCTGGAACGACGCTGGCGATGCTGCCAGCCTGGCTGCGCGTCACCTGTCCGAGCGCTGGGGTGCCCGCCGTTTTGCCAGCATCGACCCGGAACAATTCTTCGATTTCTCATCCACCCGCCCCACCGTGGCGCAGGTCGGCTCTTCTCGCGAAATCACCTGGCCGTCGAACGAGTTCCTGGCTGGGCGTACGCCGCTGGGGCGTGACGTCATCGTGGTCCTCGGTACCGAGCCTCAGTTGCGGTGGCGAACCTTCTGTTCGCTGGTGATCGAAGTGGCTCAGTGGGCCAATGTGGAAATGGTGCTCACTCTCGGCGCGCTGTTGGCCGACGTACCCCACAGCCGACCGGTCCGTGTCACTGGCACCGCTGGCGATCCCGGCCTCATTGCCCGCCTCGGCCTGGAACGCTCCCGCTATGAAGGCCCCACCGGCATCGTGGGCGTCATCCACGATGCGCTGCGGTCAGCCGGTGTGCCATCCGCCTCGATTTGGGGGGCGGTGCCGCACTACCTGCCGGGCACCCCATCACCCAAGGTGGCGTTGGCGTTGGTTCAGCGGGCTGCCGAACTGCTCGATTCCTCGGTGTCGACCATTGATCTGGAGATTGCCTCAGCGGAGTACGAGCGCCAGGTGAATGAGGTGGTGGAGTCCGACGAGGACATGATCCGCTATGTCCGTCAACTCGAGGAGAGCCACGACGAGGGTGACGACGACGACGATGACACCGATGGCCCCGACGTGGTGGCCAACGGGTCGCTCACCGATGAGTACGGCAACCTGCCAACGGGCGAGGCCCTCGCTGCGGAACTGGAACGTTTTCTCCGCGACCAGGGCTAGTTCAGCGGACGAAGGCGCAACGGCCCCTAGACCAGTTCACCCTGTATCGCCACCGAGTCGATCTAGGGACCGTCTATGACAACGCGTCGGGTGCGCCGGTGCTGGTTGCTGGCGGTTACGGCAACAACTCGGTTGTCGACGACAAGCAAGAATGGGAGGCCCGGAGTTTGATTGCGGACGCAAGCAGCAGGCCGCCCGGAGTGAAACGAAGTGCTCGCAGGCGTTGCCTCTGCGATCGAATCGATGATCACCCAGGCGGATTCCGAATGTCAGCTGGCATGGCTGGAATCCATGCACGTGGCTGTCGAGAAGGTACTCGA
>JAYVGK010000526.1:0-5933 GCA_043772215.1 Acidimicrobiales bacterium
GCGCCGGAAATCCACGAGCTCATAGGCGTCACCAGTCATTCCGTGACGTTCGTACACCCTCTGGTGCGACTGGTGGTGTACTCCTCGGCATCGCCGGCACTTCGACGAACCGTTCACTTAGCACTGGCCGACGCGTGGTGGCCGGAGCAACCGACACGCGGAGCCTGGCATCTGGCTGAAGGTGCCACCGGACCCAACGAAGCAATTGCTGCTTCGATCGAAGCAGTCGCAGTCAATGCTCGGAGCCACAATGCAGTGTTGGTGGCAGGCGAGCTGTTCCAACGATCCGGTGACTTGAGCACGGACTCGCTCGGCCGTGAACGACGCTGGTTGTTGGCCGCCCAGTGCTTCGCAAATGCCGGCCGACCGTCAACGGTGGCCGCCATTGCACAACGCATCGTGGCAGCCACCTCAGACCACCTCATGCACGCTGATGCAGTATTTCTTTTGGGTTCATTTCTCACTTTTGCGGGACCCCCACGTGATGCGTGCAACCTCCTCAGGGCCGAAGCAGCACGAGTAGGCCGACACGATCCGCAACGAGCGGTACTTCTCCTCGCCGCCGCCTATACCGCTGCGCTGCTGGCCTTTGATTGCACGCTCGGTGCCGATATTGCCGGTGATGCGCAACTCCTGGCCGGAGAGACCGGCCCGGTTGGAGTGCTGGCCGCCAACGCCCTAAAGATGCAGACAGCGTTGATGAGTGGTCGCACCGCCGAGGCCCAGGCGCTCCTGGTGCCCATTGAACAACTGGCCTCGATGCTGGCCGCCAACGGGGTAGCGGAGGCGGACTATCTCCTGCAGAACGTGGCTCTGACCTACCTGATCCTCGACCGGTGGCGGGAGGCGCACATCCAGGTGAGCGCAGTCATCCGTCGCGCTCGGGCGGCCGGCAAAGACGCCACTCTGGCCTTTGCGTACGCCGTTGGATCCGAAGCTGCGCTCCGGATGGGACAGTGGCCATCTGCGTATGTGGACGCGCGTCGAGCCGGTGACTACTACGACGACCCGGACGACCGCAATTGGGCCACGCTGAGTTCGTTGGCGTTGTGCTCGCGTGTGGAGGCACACCTGGGACTGGTCGATGAATGCCGTTCTCACGCCAACACCGTGGTGGACTGCGCTTCAAATTTGGGATCCATGGTGCTCGTGGTGTGGGCGCGCCACGCGTTGGGCCTGTTGGCATTGTCGCTTGATGACCATCGTGAAGCCATCCACCAACTCGAGTTCATCGCCAACGCAGTGGAGCAATCGGGTGTGCACGATCCGGGATACATCTGGTGGTCGGGCGACCTCATTGAGGCGTATTGGCGCAGCAACCGCTTGGCCGAAGCACTACGCGTACGTTCGACCTTGGAGGCCGATGCTCATCTCACGGGGCGCGTATCGGCGCTGATGACCGTGGCCCGAGCTGATGCGTTCCTCGGGCCGCCTGAGCGAGCAGAAGAATCATTCGCCCGATCGATTGCACTGGGTAAGCAAGTGGGTGCCCCATTCGAAGTGGCTCGCACGCAGATGCTGTTCGGCGAATGGCAGTTGGCCAACGGCACCGATGCCATCGACCCGTCGCTCAGTGCCACATTGCTCAGTGCGCTTACCACCTTCGAAAGCCTCGGGGCACGGGTATGGGCCGCTCGCTGCCGCGCACTATGCCAACACACCGACACCACGGCATCGATCAGCCCTACGGTGGTGTTGGGGGATCGCGAACTCGAGGTAGCGATGTTGGCGGCGCGTGGTTTGAGCAATCGAGACATCGCCAACGAACTGTTTCTCAGCCCCAAGACGGTGGAGAACACCCTCGGCAAAGTGTTTCGCAAGCTCGGAGTTCGATCACGTACGCAGCTCACCATCCTTGTCCTGAGCGCAGCGCCTTAGGGCCGCAGTGTGTAGCGGATGGGCAGGGTTTTGTGACCGCCCACGAACGTGGTCTTCATGGTGGTGGGATCGCCCGCCAACTCCAATGTCGCCAGTCTCGGCACCAAATGCGAGAACAGCGACCGCAGTTCATTTCTGGCCAATTGGGCACCCAGACAGAAATGGATGCCGTAACCGAAAGAGATCTGGCGATCAGCATTGGGTCGTTCGATGTCAAAGCGCAGCGGGTCGGTGAACACTTTGGGATCGAGGTTGGCGGCCTTGTAAGAAAGGTACAACCAGTCGCCCCTGGCAATGGGCTGGCCGAGCACCTCGGTGTCGGCCTGGGCGGTACGCATGAAATGGCGAACAGGAGCCGTCCATCGGATCATCTCTTCAACTGCGTTGTTCATGAGTTCGGGTTGCGCTTGCAGCTTGGTTAATTGATCCGGGTTGTCAGCCAAGGCCTGCAACCCACCAGCCATTGCACTCGACGTGGTGTCGTGCCCGGCGGTGGCCACAATCACGTAATAGCCCATCGTTTCGAGGTCCGGCATGGCATCACCATCGATCTGGCCGTTGGCGATGAGGCTGGCCAGATCGTCGGTGGGAGTGGCTCTACGCTCGGCGGAGATGGTGGAGAAATAGTTGTAGAAGTCGCCGATGACTTGGGCTTGCATCTCAGGGCTGATCTCACCACGTTGTAGATCAGGGTCCTCTTGGCCGAACAACTGTTGGGTGAGCATCAGCATTCGCGGATAATCCGACTCGGGTAAGCCCAAAATGCGCAGAATCACCTGTAGCGGATAAGGCCCTGAGATGTCGGTGGCAAAATCGCAGACGCCACCCATGATTTCGAGCTTGGCCAATGCTTCACGGCTGAGTTCGTCGAGGCGATCATTGAGCCGGCGCATGCTGGCGGGCCTGAACCAGTCACTGGTGAGGCGTCGATAGGCGTGGTGTTGCGAGGCATCCATATGGATGAGCGTCTTGATTTCTAGTTCACGCGCCGATATGGCCAACTGGTTGGCCAGTACCGGCTCTGGGCCATTGGTGAACAGCTCCGGTTGACGTTCGATGTCCAACACTGCGGCGTGATCAATCACCGCCCAGAAGGGAGCGAATCCCTCCCGCTCGATGCGGTGCAGTCCCCCTTGGGCGTGCAAAGCCATCGCAGTTTCGTGCCAGTCGGCAAGATCCCCCCACCGCTCATTGTCACTGAAGATGTCGGTAGGCGCAGCAATGCCGTCTCGGCTCATCGTTCCTCCAGGTTCGCAGCCGGCGAGGGTACCTCAGGGAAGTCCACGTCGGCCCACTCACGAGGCACGGGGCTGGAAGGGGGACCGCTGGGGTCGATAGGGTCATCGCCATGTACCCCGGGGACGCAGGACTCATTGGACGAGATGTACCAGCGGTGGTGATGACCGGATCGGGAGACACGGTGACCTGGGGTCAACTCGACGAACAGTCAAACCGGCTGGCACAGTTCTGGTTTGCTCAGGGCCTACGCCCCGGTGACCACGTCGCCTTGTTGGTGGAGAACGTGCCCGAGTTCTTCGAGATCTGTTGGGCGGCCGAACGCTCCGGCCTGTTTTACACAACCATCAACTCCCATCTCACTGCCCCTGAGGTGTCGTACATCCTCGGCAATTGCGAGGCGCGATCCCTCATTGTCTCGGCCGGTAAACGTGTGCTGGCCGCCCAGGCGTTGGCTGACGGTGAGCATCGTCGAGTGACTACCCGCCTGGCCATCGGAGGCGCCGGGGACGGCTTCGATTCTTATGAAGCGGCCATGGCTGCGTCGTCATCCGAGCAACTCGACTACGAGACTGCGGGGCAATCCATGCTGTATTCGTCGGGAACTACGGGTCGCCCAAAAGGTGTGTGGCGACCACTCAGCGGACAACATCCGCGTGACGATGTGGGTGTTTCCTTGTCGTTGAAGTTGGCATATTCAGGTGGGCCCGGCATGCACTATCTCTCGCCCGCACCGCTCTATCACGCAGCCCCCCTCGGGTTCACCGTCAACACACAGCGCCTCGGCGGCACCGTGCACGTCATGGAGCGTTTCGACGCCCAAAATGCACTCGCCTGCATCGAGCGATTCTCCATCACGCATAGTCAATGGGTGCCGACGATGTTCAGCCGCCTGCTAAAGCTGCCGGAAGCGGTGCGGAACCAATACGACCTCAGCAGCCACCGGGTGGCCATCCATGCTGCGGCGCCGTGCCCGGTGCCGGTCAAGCGGGCGATCATCGAATGGTGGGGACCAATTGTGTACGAGTACTACGCCGGCACCGAAGGTAGCGGGTCCACTGCCATTGCCAGCGAGGAGTGGCTGGCCCATCCGGGCACGGTTGGTCGCGCTGCGGTGGGGGCGGTGCACATCCTCGACGACGATGGCCACGAACTGCCCGCAGGCGAGCCGGGCGCCATCTTCTTCGAGGGTCCCACCGCAACTGCTTACCGCTATTTCGGCGACGAGGAGAAAACGGCATCAAGCCGCAACGCACATGGGTGGTCAACCCTTGGCGACGTGGGCTATCTCGACACGGACGGCTATCTGTTTCTCACCGATCGTAAGGCTTACATGATCATCACCGGCGGAACCAACGTGTATCCGCAAGAAACGGAGAACGTGCTCACCATGCATCCAAAGGTGGCTGACGTGGCCGTGTTCGGTGTGCCCGACGAAGACCTCGGCGAGGTGGTCAAGGCAGTGGTGCAATTAATGCCGGGCTTCATTGCTTCGGCCGACATCGAGACAGAATTGATCGCCTACTGCAAGTCACAACTGGCGACCATCAAATGTCCGCGCACGGTCGATTTCGAGGACGAGTTGCCGCGCCTCCCCACCGGCAAGCTCTACAAGCGCATCCTTCGGGACAAATACTGGGCGGGACGCACACTTTCGGGCACTTGATTGACGTCAAGGATGGGTGACGGATTTCGTGAGTTCCGCACCGCCTCTAGGCCACCGATCACCCCGGCTATTTCGCTGCCTTCGTGCGTGACCCCGATGGCAACAACGTAGAAGCAGTACGTCACCTGAGGGGTGAGTCCCCAGTCGGTCGAAGATCATCAGGATTTCAACCGGATCGCCGTAGCCCGCCATCGCATGCGGGGTCATGGTGTTGAACTCGGTCGCCTGCCCCACTTGCACAAGATGCTCGTTCTCGCCCAGCAGTAGCTGGGCGGTGCCGTTGAGTACGTAGAACCAATCCCGTCCCGGATGGATCTGTGGCTGAAGCGCCTACCGAATTGTCATCGAGTACTCGTCCATCGACCATGGGAGTCCGAACCGTGATGATGCAACGGTTGGCCATGTTCCAGATTTATACCGGGTCATTGCTACGCAGCGGACTACACCCCACTGACTTGGACGGATCTCTACTCCATCAAAGCAAGCAGAGGATATTGGCCGCAGCAGCAGATCAGCGCATGCGCGTACTCACGTACGGACAACTCATCGATCGAAACATCCATCATGAGTTCCACGACGACGGCTTCCACGGTGCATAGCTGTCACAACACGGCCTTCGTTTGCCACCGATGCGATCCGAATCGGTGGCCGCCAGGCTGCGGGCGTTCGTCACTTCTACAACAGGTGGCGCCTGACCTGGATCGACAGTTGCTCAATCATCATCACGATGACGAACAAGATGATGATGACGGCGGCCACGGTCCGGTACATCAACAAACTCAGGGTTTCATCCAGAATACGGCCGATACCACCCGCCCCCACGATTCCGAGCACCGACGATGACCGGACGTTTACATCGAAGTTGTACAGACCGTTGGACACCAACGATGGCACCATCTGGGGAGCCACGGCGGAAGCCACTTCCTGAGGTCGAGACGCTCCGGACGCCCGCACCCCTTCCATCGGCCCTTGGGGCACACTCTCCAATGAATCAGCCAGCAATTTGGACATGAAACTGAAGGTGCCAATCGACAATGCTGCTGCACCGGGTACCGGGCCGAGCCCCACCGCAGATACGAACAACAGCACAATCACCAATTCAGGGATGGAACGCAGCACCACCTGGACAAAACGAGCCACGGCTCCCACAAAC
>JAYVGK010000527.1:0-2415 GCA_043772215.1 Acidimicrobiales bacterium
CAACTCGACACCGATGCTGTTTCGGGCGCCTTTGCCGGACTCAAGCCCATGGACGCCATGATCCGCATGCCTGGGGTGTTCGGCGCCAAGATCGAACCACCAGCTGGCTGCGATGCCCAGACGGAGTTTCTCTGTTTCGTCGGTCGCGCGGTCTAGAGCCGCTCACACGGAGTCCGGAAACACATACTCCACTTGGTGGAATGAGTCCGCCGCAAATACGTAGAGCAAGCGCAGCGTGGTTGCGCCGGTGTTGCGCGACGAGTGCCACGCATTGCCAGGGATGTACACCGCCGATCCAGTCCGAACGGCGTGTTCGACGTCGTCGATCTCCACCAAACCTTCACCGTCGAGAATGTAATAGATCTCGGGGTCGGCATGGCGGTGTGGATGAAACTCGTCGGACCCTCCCGGCTCCACCTCCGCCACCCCCACCGTCATGGTGGATGTTGGTGTGCGATCCGCGCTCAGCAGTGTTCGCCATGACACCTGACCCTTCACCGGATCGTTCCACTCTTCGATGGCCACATCGCTCTCATTCACCACGAACGGTTGGGGTTGCATCATACGGACACACTGTCAGAAGTGAGGGTCAACCTTCGACATCGATCCAGTCGACCGCCAACGAAAAGTACTCAGCGCGCTTATTGGCAATGAGTAGGCCGATCGACTTCACCGATTGCGAACCATCGAAGGCCGGTCGTTTCATGAGCTCGCCAAACCGGGTTCTCGGACTCAAACTGGAAAACGGAATATGGATGGTGCCCCATGATCGCTTTGGGGGATCGATGGTGGCCCAGAACCATCCGTCAGCAGTGTCAACGGTGAATTGGTAGGCCCGGCCATCGCCGCGCATACGGGCCACAAAACCTTTCTGTCGGCCCGGCACACCCACCACGCCAGCGTCGGAACGCACACTGGCAAATCCACCGTTGTTCTCCGTGCGTACCCGCCCGGCAAAGGTGGCCACCCCGCTGTTGACCACCATGGATCCCGACGACACGCCGCCCATGACCCCGTCATTGACCGCCACCCACTTAGCTTCGGTGGCAGCAAAGCCGAACAGCCGTGTGGCCACGGATCCCTGAAGGGGAACCATGAAGGCAAACACGGCACACACCGGCGCCACCACACGATGAAAGGCCATGCCAGAGCGTACCCACCTGGTCACGCCGAAGTCGGCTCCACCACTCGGTCGGCGGCGTGGGAGGAAGCCGCCAATTGTTCGTCTCGGACCCGGTGACGCAATGAACTCGTCTGCCACAGATACACAATCCCTACGGTGGTTTCCACTCCGCCGAGGATGGCGATGGCCACCCGCGGCCCCCACAAGGTCGACGCCACTCCGCCGGCGACCAGGGAGATGCTGCTGGTCAAAGTGAGGAGGGCAAAGTCAGTAGCCATCAACCGACCGCGAACGTCGTCGGGGGCGGACACCTGAATGCCGTATCCAACGCAGGCCCACTGCGTGCCACCTCCGAGGTGGGCCAGGAACACCACCACCAATGCCACTCCCAGCACCGGTACCAGCGGCAGTGCCAAATATCCCAAGCCGTACACCAACACGCCCACGCCACACATGGTCAACACTGCGTGAAGCCCCACCCGAACCGCTCGACGCATGAACATCGGCCCACACAAAACCCCCAACCCTCGAGCCATCAACAACAGACCCACCCCCCCATCGCCTGCATCAAATGCCCGCTTGGCCAGTACGGCCAACAGACCCACCACTCCGGTACCCAGACCACCGCCCGCCTTGGCCAGCAACAGCGACGAAACCACCGGGTTGCTGCGGGCATACCGGAGGCCTTCGATGGTGTCGCGTATCGGTCGCATCCGCACACCGACCAGGGAGGACCCGGCTTGGCGGGTGTTGCGCCGTATCGATGCAATGAGTGCTCCGGACACTGCGAAGCTCACTGCGTCCACGGCAAAGGCTGTGTTGCGACCGAAACGCGATGCCACCACGGCTCCCAGGGCCGAACCGACGGCCAACATGGCGCCCCAGATCATGCCGGATGCTGCCAACGCCACCGGCAGGTCCTCGGGGTCCACGAGGTTGGGCAGCGCAGCGCCCGACGCCGGACCAAAGAATGCCGAAAAACCGGCGATGAGTCCCTGGGCCATGAACCCGAACCCGATCCAGTTGCTCGACGCCAAGAAGAACAGCGCCGCCGCCCCCACTTGCAGTATTGAGCACACCACCATGATGCGCCGACGGTCGTAACGATCAGCCATAGGCCCGGCCAGTGGCGTGACCACGAAGGCGGGTAACATTGCCGCCACCCACACCAGGGTGGCTGCGATGTCTGATCCGGTGCGGTCAATCACCAAGCCCACGAGGGCCACCGTGGCAAACCAATCCCCGGCAAACGACACCACTTGAGCCAGAAACAGGCGTCGGTAATCAGGGTT
>JAYVGK010000528.1:0-8842 GCA_043772215.1 Acidimicrobiales bacterium
CCCATACCGAGCCAACGGACGGGTGCAATGGGGTCCAATTCATTGATGTATCTGCGCAATTGGCGCCTGCGTCACCCCACGATCATTCGTTGATGGATCCCACTGCACCGGCGTATGTGATCTACACGTCTGGGTCAACAGGATCACCCAAAGGGGTAGAGATCGCCCACGGCGCGCTTGCTTCGTTCGTTCACGCCGCCTCGCGCCGCTATGGCATCGCCGCCGATGATCTCGTGCTCCAGTTCCACTCTCCGAGTTTTGACTCGTCGGTGGAGGAGATCTTCGTGACGCTCTGCATCGGGGCCACGCTCGTGGTTCGAGGACCCGGGACCTTGGGCAGTACACGATGGTTTTTCGACGAGGTCCACAAGCGAGGCATCACCGTGCTCGATCTTCCCACCAGCTTCTGGCATACGTTGGTACGAGACCTCAGCGCCGGTCGGATCACGTTGCCCAGTGCTGTCACACTCGTGATCATCGGCGGTGAAGCGGCCCGCCCGGAGATGGTCAACGAGTGGACGGCAGCCATTGGTTCACGGTGTCGACTGATGAATTCTTACGGCCCCACGGAGTGCACGGTCGTCACTGTTGTGGCCGACCTCACGGGCCGATCCTTCGATGTAGATCAGCCTGTACCCATCGGCTATCCCATGGAAGGCGTAGTTGCTGTACTGCTCGACGACTCCGGTGGCGCGCTGGCTGATGGGGACATCGGTGAGCTTCATCTCGGTGGCCCCACTCTGGCCACCGGCTACCGCGGCCACCCCGACCTCACTACACAACACTTCCGGTTCGACCACTCACTATGTGGACAGCGTCTGTATGCCACCGGTGATCGTGTATCCCTCACCGCCAACGGCGAGTTGGCATTTCACGGACGCATCGATCACCAGGTGAAGGTGCGTGGACACCGCGTGGAGTTGGCCGAGGTGGAACGGTTGTTGGCTGAGGTGGACGGGGTTGAGGAGGTGGCGGTGTTGGCCGAGCGGCGCCACGACACCATGGTGCTGGTGGCTCACGTGACTGCTTCGATCCCCCACATCACCGGGGCCGAACTGCTCAGCCGCGCCCGTCCATTGCTCCCCGACTACTTGTTGCCGACCTCCATCATCGTGCATGCCATCCTGCCTCGCACCACGGGTGCGAAGCTAGACCGCCTGGCCCTGCGCACCACGGCGAAGGACCCGAAGGAGTCATGTCCCTTCCTTCCCCTATCGCCGTATCAAGTGGGTTTGTGGCTTGACCATCAACTCAGCCCTGACGCCACCACCAATCTGTTGAGCTTCGTTCGTCGACTCACCGGGCCACTGGATGTGTTGGCGCTGAACGAAGCGCTCACTACGGTGGCGCACCGACACGACTCGCTTCGCTCCCGTATCGAGCTGTACCAAGGCGCTCCTCGCCAACTCATTGACAATCCGCGCCCCTATGAAATCGACTACGTCGACCTTCTGGTAGGGAACCAACCGGAAGACAGGGGTCAATTGGCGATAAAGATGGTGGCCGAGAGTATAAGGGCGCCGTTCGATCTGGCCCGTCAACACCCGTGGCGAGCCGTGCTCGTGCGTATCAGCACCGATGTGCATCTCATGGCCATGGTGTTCCATCACATCGCGGTGGATGGTTGGTCTATGCGGGTGGTGCAACGCGACCTGTCCCTGGCGTATGCGGCCCACTGCCAAGGCACCCAGCTGGACTTTCAAGCCCTTGAGGTGTCATACGCCGATGCCGTCACTGATCTGCACCAGCGCACGCAGGATCGCGCCCACGCCACCAACGTGCAGTGGTGGGCCAACCATCTTGGCGCCAGTTCCCCCATCCCCACATTCATCAGTACACATACCCCCCGCAACCGCGACGCCACGGCGCCCACCGAGGTCGTGGTGTCGACCAATTTGGCAAACCCATGGGTGGATCGCGCTCGCGAAATGAAGACCACCCCATTTGTGGTGGGACTGGCGTTGGTGGCTGCGTCACTACATGAACTGGGCGGCGACCACCACGTCGTCATAGGGACGCCGGTGGCCGATCGGGACCGGGTGGGCACCGAACACCTAGTAGGTATGTTCGTGAACCTCACCCCCATGGCGATCGCTGTTGCCCCTGGGAGTTCGTTGCGCAACCTCGTGGCTGAGGCCCGCCGGGTGATGGCCCAGACACTCGAACATCGCGGCGTCACCTTCCAGGAAATTGTTAGCGCGGCAAAACCCGTGAGAACGGTCGGCCGCAATCCGCTTCTGGAGGTCACCTTTCAGGTCGTCGGGGCCACCACAGACAGCTTCGAATTGACTGGGCTCGCCGCCCATGAAATGCCCACCGACGAGCGCGCCCCACAAGTGGGGTTGGCGGTCCGGGCTTCGTTCATCAATGACCGGGTCGACATTGCATGTCGATACAACCCCACTGTCATCGATGCCGACGCCACCCGGCGTTTCGCCGAGACCATGGCGTCAGCGGCTGCTCTCCTGCTGGCTGAACCCGATATTGCGGTGGCGTCCCCGTCCCCGTCGCCGTTGCCGGCGCTAACGCCGACGCCGACGCGTGGCACGGGCACCACTGCCACCATCGACAAGATTGTCGGGTTGTGGCGCGATCTGCTGGCCACCGATGCAGTGGGGCCCGACGATGATTTCTTCGATCTCGGAGGCCATTCACTCTTGGCCATCCGCCTGCTCTCTGATGTCGAGGCCACCACCGGAGTGGCATTGCCGCTCAGCAGTCTGTTGGAGCATCCAACCGCTCGCGCATTGGCTTCGTTGATCACCCAAGACAGAGCACCCACGCAGTCCAGTCTCCTGGTTCAGATGGGCTCTTCCGCCACTACTTCGCCGCCGCTGTACTGCGTACATCCGGCCGGCGGTCAGGTGTTTGTCTACGAACGCTTGACCCGGAGGTTGGGCCCTGATCATCCGGTGGTGGGTATCCGGGAGCGCGGATACGACGGCTTGGAACCAGTGGCGCAGTCCATCACTGCCATGGCAACGGACTATCTCGACGAGATCGCCGCCTGTGGTGCACGCCCGCCTGTGCTGTTGGCTGGATACTCAACCGGTGGTTTGGTGGCGTTCGAGATGGCATGTCAGTTGGCCGACCGGGGTACTCCGCCTGAGTTGTTGGTGCTGTTCGACACCATGTACCGCACCACATCACCCGTACATCCGTTGATTCGAGCGTCTCGTGACTATCGTAAAAGGGCTCGCCAAGGAGGGCGCCAAGCGGTGATCACTCGATTCTGGGAGTCGGTGGCCTGGGCCGGCGCTGTCCAAGTCAATCAACGACGCTGGGATGCAGCCGTACTGGCCGGGAAGCCCGCTGACCCGAAAGTGGCCGAGCACATGAGCAACGTTCGCAATCAACGCCTGGCCGCCACGTTCCCCGCACGACCATTCAACGGCCGGGTCCTGTATGTCCGAGCCACCGATTCCAACACCATGTTGAACAACAGTGTGATTGCACCGAAACCTTTACTGTCCATAGGTAATTGGGCGGCACTATGCACAGGCTCGTTCGAGGTCGTCGGCTGTCCTGGCACCCATGAAGGCCCCCAGTCCTTGTTCAGTGAGCCTTTCGTTGGGGAACTGGCCGACAAACTCCGGTCACATCTCCTGGCTGCTCGGACGAGGTGACGGACGTCCAAGCCCCCCACCCAACGGCGGTGTGGGCTCGCCACTACCAGTTCTACCGAGGTTCAGGTAGGCAGTTGGCGGTTGGTATTGCGCTGTCCGCTGTGCAAACGATGACGTTGCTGCCCGTTCCGCTGTTGGTGGCGCGGGCCATTGACACGGCCATCCCCCGCAAGAGTGTCCAGCAACTCCTCATCATCGGCGCCTCCATCGTTGGACTCACTATCGTCAGTGCACTTGTCACATTGGCAGCGCGCCGAGCAACACTGGCAGTCACCAAGCGGGCCACTCGCGATCTTCGCCTCATGCTGCTGGACAAGCTGTACTCGGTGTCGCGCCAATTTCATGTGGTCAACGATCAAGGCGAATTGCATGACCGCTTGGTACACGAGAGCGATCGGGTGGACCTCATGACGTCGGCCTTGATTGCCGATCTATTACCAGCGGTGGTGCTCACCACCGGATTGTTGGCGGTGCTGTCCATCCGGAGCCCGCTGCTCACGCTCGTCACCGTCATATGCACGCTTACCCTCTTTGCCTGCAACCGACTCTTACACTCCACCCTGCGCCAACGCTTCATCCGCTATCAGTTCTCCGTCGCCAAGTTCAGTCGTGGGGTGTTGCATACGCTTCGAACTCAAGATCTCACCCGTATCCAGGGAGCCGAGACAGTCGATCGGGCCGATCGAGCGGCCGAAGCCACTGATTTGCAGCTCGCATCACAGCAGCGCGCTATGACGCTCACCATCCACAGCGTTTCCCAGCAGACGCTGATGGCGGCCGTTGGTGCAGTGATCTTGGTGGTGGGGGGAACTCTCGCCGCTCGCGGCCGCATGTCGGTAGGCGACCTCATCGGCTTCTACGCCGGGTTCGCACTCATTCGTGGTCCGCTCACCGGAGTGACGGCTGCGTATCCGACGGTGGTGGAGGGACGCCAGTCATTGCATCGGCTGTATCAGTTGTTGGATCATCCCGACCAACGCCCCTATCACGGCACTCGCCCCATCGAATTCAGCGGTTGCTTGGAGTTGTGCAACGTGTCGTTGGCCTACGGCGATCGGCCAGTGTTGCGCAGCGTGTCATTGCGGTTGGAACCCGGTCGCGTGGTGGCTCTGGTGGGGCCCAACGGTTCCGGAAAAAGCAGTGTGGTGAATGTGCTGCTCGGCTTTTACCGCCCCCAAGAAGGGTCAGTCCGTGCAGATGGGCTGGCCTACGACGATCTTGATCTTTCGTTTGTGGTGAGCCGACTGGGCGTGGTGCCCCAAGAGCCATTCTTCTTTCCGGGCACGATTCGCCAGAATCTGCTGTATGGCTTCTCCCAGCCCAACGCCGATGCTGTAGAGGAGGCGATGGTCAGGGCGCTGCGCCTATCCACCGCCGACCAATTCTTGACCTTTCTCCCTGACGGTCTCGATACTACGTTGGGCGATGACGCCATGATGCTGTCGGGTGGTCAGCGCCAACGCTTGGCCATCGCGCGTGCGTTGGTGAGAGAGCCATGTGCGCTCATCCTCGACGAGCCCACAAACCATCTCGACATCACCGTGATTGCGTCAGTACTGCGCAACATCCGATGTCTGGACCCTGCTCCTGCAGTGCTCATCGTGTCCCACGATGTCGAGGCGGCGCGCTCCGCCGATGAAGTGGTGCAGTTGGTGGATGGACAAATCCAACCGTCGCACCCAACCGGTACTACTGAACTGCCGTTGCACTTACGGCCAGGCCCCCTTTGATCTCGTCCTGCACAGTGGGATCGAGTTCGTTGTTGAGTGCCGTGGCCAAGACTTCGTCTAGCCCCAACTGACCAGCAGCCCAGGCGGCGTGCCGACGCACCATCGGATTCCGATCTTCTAGGCAGACCTGCACGGCATGGCGTACTTCGGGGGCTTCGGGGTCGCCCACATTGCCTAACGCCACCAGTGCGTTGCGTCGCAGCGCGTCGGTGTCGCGCCCAGGGATATACCACCGCCCGTAGCGGGCGGTGATATCGGCCGAGGTGGCCATGACCAATTCCACCAGTGGCACCCAAGCGCAGGCTTCGGCCTCCGCTGCCGGCGGGCTGACCACGCGATCGGCTGCTTTGTTCACCGGGCACACATCCTGGCAATCGTCGCAGCCATAGATCCGGTCACCCATGGCCACACGAAACTCCTGCGCAATGTCGCCAGGGGCCTGCACGATCCAGGCCAAACAACGGCGGGCGTCGATCACTCCGGGGCTGACGATGGCTGCGGTGGGACAAGCCGGGATGCAGCGATTGCACGAGCCGCATCCGTCGGCCACGGGCGAGTCGGCGGTGTGGGGCAGAGGTGCGTCGGTCACCAGCGATCCAAGTACAAACCACGACCCGCGCCCGGGCAGCAGAAGGTTGGCGTTCTTGCCCCACCATCCCAAACCGGCCCGGTGTGCAGCGGCGCGATCCACCAATGCGTTGTCGTCCACCACCACTCGGGCCTTCCATCCTTCGGCCCGTAAAAGGTCTGCTCCCGCTTCCAGCGCCGTCTTCAACATCTCGTAGTGATCGGTCCATTGATATTGCGCTACCCGTCCTGGCACGATGTCATCAGGAGACCGCGTGGGGAGGGCCCGTCGATATGACCGAGCGGCCACCACCAATGACTGGGCCCCCGCCACGATGAGCCCGGGGTTTGTGGAGCGTTCGGGGCGCTTGAAGGTGAAAGACATGGTGGCGTGGTAGCCGGCTGCCTTACGCGCCTCGATGGCCCGCCTGACCTCCGGAAAGGGCTGTGCTCCGGTGATGGCCACGGCGTCCACACCGCCTTCGGACACAGCTTGCATCACCCGGTCGGCCAGTGCCGCCAGGGCGTCAGGCGTGGATGCCTGGGCACGTAGGCGAGCCTGGCGCTCCTGCCATGTTTCCCACGTATGGGCCATGGGGGTGGGTATGAGGTGGCCCGTCATGGACTCATCATTACCCCACCCTGACGCCCACCACCGGCAAGGAGCCGCGCGGTCGATGACGCAATGCCGGGGCCAGGCCCGCCCCTCTGATCAGCGACAGTGTGCGAACCTCATCGGCGTCGAGTTCCACTGTTCTCAGGGCGGCAGGACCGTCGCACAAGTAGGTCACGATGCAGTCTCCACACGACGACGAGCCCACCATGATGCAGTCACCGCAGCTGATGCTCAGCCCAGCGGGACTGTCCTGAGAATCGAAGGGTGAGTTGATCGGGGACGGGAACGGGGAAACGGAGCTGGTGGGGAAGTCCAGGTACATGCCGACAGTGTGCACTGACCCCTGTGACAGTTTTTCGGCCGATAGTGACCGGAGGGAGTCGGGAGGCCGGGCGAGCACCAAAGCGCAGCGGAGCAGCACAGCCCCAATGTGACGGCCGATAGTGACCGGAGGGAGTCGGGACACCGGCCCCCGTGTTCAGGAAGGGTGGGTCATGTCCCTGGGCACCACCCACGTTCGGAACTGCTCGGGTGTCACATAGCCGAGGGCTACCGCCGCTGCTTCCAGCGTCGACCCGTCATGGAGCGCCTGTTTGGCGATCTCGGCCGCCTTGTCGTAGCCGATATGGCGATTGAGCGCCGTGACCAGCATGAGGTTCTGGGTGAGGTTGGCAGCAATACGCTCACGGTTGGGGGCCAGCCCCACCGCACAGTGGTCAGTGAACGATTGCGTGGCGTCGCCCAGCAGGCTGATGCTTTCCAACACGTTGTGCACCATCACCGGCTTGTACACATTGAGCTCGAAATTGCCTTGGCTCCCTGCGAATGCCACCGACGCGTCGTTGCCAAACACCTGTACCGCCACCATGGTGAGCGCTTCGCACTGCGTGGGGTTGACCTTGCCGGGCATGATGCTAGACCCCGGCTCGTTCTCCGGGATGGTGAGCTCCCCAATGCCGTTGCGGGGCCCCGAGGCCAGCCAACGCACGTCATTGGCCATCTTCATCAGCGCGCCGGCCAAGGTTCGTAACGACGCACTTGTGCCCACCAATGCGTCGTGGGCACTGAGGGCTGCGAACTTGTTCTGCGCGCTGACGAATGCGAATCCCGTGTACTCGGCGATGAAGGCGGCCGCACGATCACCGAACTGCGGATGCGCGCCCAACCCGGTACCCACTGCGGTGCCCCCGATGGCCAGCTCCAGCAGTCCTTGTTCGGCGTAGCGAACAGCAGCCATGCACTGATCAATTTGGGCCACCCACGCTCCAATTTCTTGCCCCAGCAGAATTGGTGTGGCGTCTTGGAGATGGGTACGACCCACCTTTACGATGCCTGCGTATTCGATCGACTTAGCGTGCAGCGTGTCTCGCAGTACTTGGACTCCGGGGTAGAGGTGCCGGTGCAGTTCGCGCACCACGGCAATGTGCATGGCAGTGGGGAACGTGTCATTGCTCGACTGTCCCCGATTCACATGGTCGTTGGGATGAACGGGTGATTTGGAGCCCATCACGCCGCCTGACAGTTCGATGGCGCGATTGGAGATGACTTCATTGGCGTTCATGTTGGATTGGGTGCCAGAGCCGGTTTGCCACACCACCAACGGAAAGTGGCTGTCCAACGTGCCCGCCACCACCTCGTCGGTGGCCGCCACTATGAGTTCGGCCACTTCCGGGATGATCTCTCCCAGCTCGGCGTTGGCCAGTGCGGCGCTGCGCTTCAATACCCCGAGGCTCGAAATGATGGCGCGCCCCCAGATGAAGCGGTCTCGCCCAATGGGGAAATTGGTGATACTGCGCTGCGTTTGCGCCCCCCAATATCGAGAGGACTCCACCGCAATGGAACCCATGGAATCCGTTTCGATGCGGGTGGTCATGAGGGCGACCGTACCGTGCTCCTACCCTCGATCGCAGCAGATCGGCACGGCACGCTTCCCTAAACGTTCGCTGTGAAGGGCAACCGGACCATTTCATGGCCAATTCAGCACTCTGCGCAGGCCAATGTCGCTTCGACCCCGTGCTGACGTGCCGCGCTGGTCCTTGGCTCTCAGCCATTGCATCGTGTCAGCCATGGCATCGTGGTGTAATGCCGACGGTGGACACTCAAGCGATGGGTCGTCCCCGAGTGATGGCCACTGCGCTGCTCGTTGTGGCGGCGGGCGCCGCCACCGCATACGCATTCGTGGAGGGCCGTGCACTGGCCAAGGCCCACTACGAGATCAAGCTCGACGCAGCACCGTTCGTCGGTATGTGGAAATGGCGTATCGGTCCCCGTCTGCTGCTGAGCGTGGCCGTAGCAGCCGTTGC
>JAYVGK010000529.1:0-1547 GCA_043772215.1 Acidimicrobiales bacterium
AACACCTTGTTGTACACACCGATGTCCTCAGGCCGACGCACCAGTGTGGCTCGCCCCGCCCAATACACGCCGACTCTGCGGTCAAGGCCCACGGCAACCAGTGCGTGCGCATATGAAACGGTGGAGCCCAATGGCACCGTGAGACCAGCATCACGCAACAGCGTGGTGAATGCCACGGCCATACGGTCAACCCCCGTGGGAGGAGCATCAGCAGCAATGGTGGGCAGACCGTTGCCCACCCAGTTGTTCAACAGACGCAATGTGCCCACCGTGGCGGTTGGCATCGTGGGACCCTTTACTGCAGTCATAAGCGCACCTACGATGTGGCGCGCAGTACAGCGGCCTGCACCAGTTGAGCCACCCCCGCTTGGCGGACACGGTCGGTGTCCTCGCGATACTTGAGCACCGAACCGAGTGTGGACTCCACGGACCACGCATCGATCTGACTCCGACTCAGCGCAGCGATGGCCTGAGCCCAGTCCACCGTCTCGGCCACGCCAGGGGGCTTGTACAACTCCATTTGACGCAACGACTCCACCGCCGCAGACACCTGACGGGCCAAGAGTTCCGACACCTGCGGTGCCCGCAACCGCACGATGGCCACCTCGCGCTCGAAGCCCGGATGCTCCACCCAGTGATACAAACAGCGGCGCTTCAACGCATCGTGAACATCGCGCGTGCGGTTCGACGTGAGGATCACCAGTGGCGGAACTTCCGCCCGGAATGTGCCCAACTCGGGAACGGTGACGGTGTAGTCCGACAGAATCTCCAACAGGAACGCCTCGAACTCGTCGTCAGCCCGGTCCACCTCATCAATGAGCAGCACCGGCACAGCACCGTCAGCGTGAGCAATGGCTTGTAACAGCGGGCGACGCACCAAGAAGCGTTCCGAGTACAACTCGTTCTCCGCTTGCTCGGCGCTGGCTCCACCGGCCTCAGCGGCGCGTAGATGCAGCAATTGACGCGAGTAGTCCCACTCGTACACCGCTTGAGCTACGTCGATGCCCTCATAGCACTGCAATCGCAGCAATTCGCCACCCGTCCAGCGCGACAACACCTTGGCCACCTCGGTTTTGCCGACACCTGCCTCACCCTCGAGCAACAGGGGCCGTCCCAGCGTAATGGCCAAGAAGATGACGGTGGCCAAGCCTTCATCGGCCAAGTACCCATGCTCGGCCAACGCCGCCGACACCTCATCCACACTCTGAGGTTGGGGACGTGGTCCGACTCCCGGTGTCGTATTTGGATGGGCGGACACAGGGGGCTTGGGCAACTCCACGGTTGTTGATGGTAAACGCTGCTTCCGGGTAGTTCCTTACCACCTTCGTTGGTGGCGGCGCCTCTTCGCAGTGCAAACCTAGGTCCCCATAGTGTGTCGAGTATGGCCCGTCTTCGATTTGGCGCATTCCTGGCACCACACCATCCCCTCGGCGAGCATCCGATGTTGCAGCTTCGGCGTGACATCGAGTTCGGGGCTCATCTGGACAAGCTGGGCTACGACGAGTTCTGGTGCGGTGAGCACCATTCCACTGGTTGGGAGATGATCG
>JAYVGK010000530.1:0-4763 GCA_043772215.1 Acidimicrobiales bacterium
CTGACCCGGCGGCGTTCTCAACCGGGTGGTGGTGCGGACACCATCGTGGCCAGTCGCATCACCAGGCTGCATGAGGACGGCGTGCGCTACCGGGGACACCCGGTGGAGGATCTGGCCCGGGAGCAATCGTTCGAAGAGGTGGCGTCGTTGCTGTGGGACGTTGCCCATGATGCGTCACCGTGGCCTGTGGTTGTGCTTCCGCATGTGCCGATGGACGACAGCACTGCGCTGAGCGACCGCATCCGCGTGGCGGTGACCCTGGCTGCGCTCATGGATGAGCATCGCCCCGACCTCCGGCGGGAATCTGTGGTGGTGTCGGCCCGCACACTCATCGCCTCGGTGGTGGCCTCGCTTCCTCTGACCGTCGCTCATACTGGCTCGGCCTCGGAGCGAGCATTGCTGACGATCGGCGGTCATCGTCGGCGGGCGACGGTGGCGGCGGCCCTTTCGTCACGTCTCGGCGCGGAGCGAATCACGCCAGCCTTGGTGCGGGCGGTGAACACGGCGTTGGTATTGACGGCCGATCATGAATTGGCCACGTCTACGTTGGCCGCCAGGGTGGCCGCCTCGACGAGGGCCGACGTGTACTCCACTGTGCTGGCCGGTGCGTCATGCGGTGGTCCGTTGCATGTGGGAGCGTCACGAGGGGTGGCGTTGTTGCTGTGCGATGCCGAGCAACGAGGCGTGGCCACAGCCGTGGGCGAGGTGTTGCGCGATGGCCGGCCTGTACCCGGGTTCGGTCACAAGGTATATGCCCGGGACCCGCGCTTCGCAGTGCTGTGGGAGGTACTGGAGGGTTCAGGTCTACCCGCTGCCCGTGTCGACCTGGCTGCCCGGGTAGTGGCTTTTGCTGCGGAACGGGTCCCGGTGCAACCCAACGTCGACTTTGCAGGCGCCGCCCTCGCCTTTGCTGCAGGTATGCGCGCTGATGCATTCGAGGCCGTGTTCCTGGTGGCCCGGATGGCGGGATGGGTGGCCCATACCCTGGAGGAATACGAGGAGGCCCCATTGCGCTTTCGCACACGTGGCCTCTATGTGGGAAGCGCCAGCTGAACCTTCATTTTCCATGCAATGCTACGTTCCGTGGCATGAGAGTACGTATATCCACCACTATCGATGGTGAGCGCCTTGAGGCGGCACGCCTTCGGTTGGGTCGTCGTGACAGTGAGTTGTTTGATCTGGCCCTGATTGCGTTGCTTGACACCTTGGATCAGGAAGATGAGCTCGCAGCCATCGAGGCCCATCCATATGACAAGGACCCCGATCTTGTCGTATCCGTGCCCCAACCTTTTGATGAGAGCTACGACGGAGCCGTACCGGAGTCTGTCCGACTGCTGGCCGAACAACGTCGCGCCGTCCGGTTGCATCTGCCGTGATCGCCACACTGGGCCATGGTCAGATTTGGTGGGCGGACTTGGACAGCGACAAGCTTCGACCGGTTGTCATTTTGACCCGTATGCCCGTTGCGAGACGCTTGAAGCGTGTTTTGGTGGCGCCAGTCACTTCGACCGTTCGCAGTATTCCCACCGAGGTGGCACTTGCTCGATCCAGCGGGGTTAGGCCAGGTTCAGTAGCCAATCTGGACAACTCGTTGCTCTTGGATGTGGATCGTCTGCTCGAACTCATCGGTTCGGTGCAACGCCACGAGTGGCCCACATTCTGTATCGCCATGCAGCGCGTGATGGGATGCCCACGTTCCTGAACGGTCAGACATCGATGGTCAGGGGCGAACGTCGGTATAGGTGGTGAATCCGCTAGGGGCGTGAGGGCCGCTGATCAGCATCTCGAGAATGCCCATGCCTCGACCGCCATCATCACGGACTGCGTCACACAGGATTTGGACGTGATTGAACAGGGGGTCGCCTTCGGGTGCATCGGCGGAGACGAAAGAGTCGTGCGAGCGCTCATCCGGACCTACCCACATGCCATGGCCCCAGGTGGGGTGCGAGTAGCCGATGCCCTGCATGAAGAACGTGAGGCGGGGCTGCAACGTGATGCCTATGGACTGCGTGGGCAACTGCAGTTTCATGGTGAACCCGTCAGCATGGCGGGTCCCTGACCGCCACTCAATACCATAAGTGTGCCTACCATAAGTGGAAACGTCGGATCCTGGCAATGTGATCGCCGCGTTTTCATGCCAACGGCTGCCGTCAGAATCTTCGTTAACATCGAACAACACGTTCATGTCGTCGAAGTTCAGTGGTGCCCAGAGCCAGTAGTAAGTGGGCATAGGGCCATCGGGTGCGGCGGTTGTGTCGCGTGCCCCCATGGGTCGGACGCCCCACGAGCGATCCCGGGTACCCCGCCACGTGGTGTGTACGTCGTGGCGCACGCCGTCAGCCTGGATCCAACCCTCCCAATCGCCGTTCTGGGTGAGCCTGGTGATGTCGAAAACTGTGAGATGGCCAGGTGCCCATCGATAGTGCGGCTCTTCGAAGGCCACGGCGCGAGCCGTGAACATCAGGTCCGCAGTGATACCCGATTCGGGATCGTCCACCATCAGGCGTACCCGTTCCAGCGGCTGCACTAATTCCACACGCACCGGCCCAACGTGAAGGTCCAATCTGTCGGAGCCCAACAACCGTGAACCCCGGACGTTGCGCTGTACCCCGTTGCAGATGAACGAAAAGGCGGCATCGGCCACGTTGCGCCCCGGATACTGCCCGAACGCTGCGGCAAAGTACATGTCTGCGGAATCGGGATAGCCGCAGAAGAAGAACCGGTCGTAGAGGTTGCGATCCACGCCCGGGTCGCGAAACGCTCGACTGCTCTGGTGTAGCGGATAGTCGTCGGCCGGGGTGATCATGGGGCATCGTAGAACGACACCATCACCTGCGAAGATTCAGCAATGGTGTCGGCCACTAGCAACGATGAGCGCCGTCACCGCAGCGGTCCCAGCCAGTGGTGGGGCGAGACGTGGGGCTTCGAAGTACACGATGACGCCGTAGGGGTGGCGGCGTTCGTGCAACTCACGGTGCATCCTCGGCGTAGATCGTGTTGGTTCGTCAGCGCCGTACGCAGGCCCGGTGAGCCGTATGTGCTGTGTCGCGAACTCGAACTGGGGCCGCCTGCTGATCCACTCGAAATTCGCGGCCCTGCGCTCTGGGCCCACTTCATCTGTGAAACTCCGTTCGACCATTGGACGGTGGCCATGGAGGCCTATGCCGTGGGCCTCGAATCCCCAGAACAGGCTTGGTATGGCGAGCGGGGTACCCGGGTGGGTTTGGCCTTTGATCTGGAGTGGGAGTCCACACAGACCCCCATCATTGAGCGCAGCGCCAATGAGAGTGGGGACGTCAGTGGTTACACGTTGGACTGTGTGGTGCACGGCGACCTACAGGTGGGCGACGACCGATTGAACATCGCCGGTGTGGGGGCACGCAGTCACCAGTGGGGATTGCTCAACCCGGCTTGGCTCACCGCCACTTGGCCTCCGACTGCACCGCAAGACGAGAGATGGGCCCCCTGGGTGGTCGACATTGGGGACCAACCGCTGCGTTTGGCCCGTCGTATGTGAAGGGCCGAGGTGGGGCTGAGGAACCCCAGACTTGGGGCTCGCCGTCCGATATCGGGCTGTCCGAGAACGACCTCGGACCAGAACGTGAGGTAGACGATGTCCGAGCGAGTTCCAGCCACAGTCCTCACCGCCATGGCACTGAGTGGAGGTGGCGCGCTCGGTGGCCTGGGAGCATCATCTCCGCATGGCTCACCGCCCAATTGCGCGCTTGACTACCCCTCAGCGACTGAGATAGCGACGGTTCTTGAACTTGGCCTTCATGTAGTCCTTGTTCATCAATGCGATGTTGTCGATGGAGATGCTCTTGGGGCACGCTTCCTGGCATTCACCATGATTGGAGCATGACCCGAAGTATTCCTCCATGGTGTCCACCATGGCCTCCACCCGCTTGTATCGCTCACTTTGGCCTTGCGGCAACAGGTTGAGGTGGGCGATCTTGGCTGACGTGAACAAATTGGCGGCACCATTGGGGCACGCCGCCACACACGCTCCACAGCCAATGCACGCCGCTGAGTCCATCGACGCGTCAGCCACTGTTTTGGGAATCGGGATGAGATTGGCGTCGGGCGCCGAACCGGCCGAAACCGTGATGTAGCCGCCCGCTTCGATGATGCGATCGAAGGCGGAGCGGTTCACCATCAAATCCTTGATGATGGGGAAGGCAGTGGCCCGCCACGGCTCCACCGTAACTTCTTGCCCGTCATGAAACTTGCGCATGTGCAACTGACAGGTGGCGGTGCCACGTTCGGGGCCGTGGGCCACACCGTTGATCATCAATGAGCAAGTGCCACAGATGCCCTCGCGGCAATCGTGGTCGAACGTGATCGGCTCGTTACCGTCGTTGTTCAACTTCTCGTTGACCAAGTCGAGCATCTCCAGGAACGAGGCATCCTCACCGATATCGGTGGCCTCGATGGTGTCGAAATGGCCTTGCGCAGTGGGGCCGTTCTGACGCCACACCTTGAGCGTGAGGTTGATGGTGGCCCCGTGATGGACGGGTTTGGGTTCGCCGCCGAGGGGACGGTCCATGATTGCAGTCATCGTGACATCTGCGTTTTCGTCACTTGTACGAACGGGTGGCGAGGTGGACGGCTTCGAACTCCAATGGTTCCTTCACCACGGATGCTTCCTGCAATGGCGCACCCGGGTACTGCCAGGCTGCTACGTACGCATAGTTCTCATCGTCGCGCTCAGCCTCGCCTTCGGGAGTTTGATACTCGGTTCGGAAATGACCACCGCAACTCTC
>JAYVGK010000531.1:0-2534 GCA_043772215.1 Acidimicrobiales bacterium
TTCGCCAACCTCACCACCGCCAATTTTCCGGGGTCCGGCGCCTCCACCACAAGTCCGAAAACCATTGTGGGGGTGGCCAACGCACGCATGGTGGGTGCAGGGCTGCAGCATGCGTGCGCATTGTTGAGCGATACCACGGTGACGTGTTGGGGCAAGGGCGACAATGGCCAACTGGGGCGCGTTTCCGGGGCCGGAATCTTTGCTCCCTCCACAGTGCCAGGGCTTACTGGTGTCCGTTCCGTCCATTCCGGAGGCAACAACACCTGTGTGGTGCTCATCGACGGAACGGTAAGGTGCTGGGGCCAGAATGATGTTGGGCAACTTGGGCTGGCTGGTACCAACATCTCCACCCCCACAGACGTACCCCAATTCTCATGGGGCGGGCGCTTCACTCCACTCTCCCCGGCCCGTATCCTCGACACCCGCTCGGGTGCAAAACCGACAGGCGGATCATCAACCACGGTGACCGTGCGGGGGCAGGGCGGCGTACCAGCAACGGCCAACGGCGTACTGGTGAATATCACCGCGGTGAGCCCCGACAATGACGGTTATGTATCCGTATACCCATGCACCCCCACACCGCCCAACTCGTCGAATCTCAACTACAGCGCCGGGGAAAGCATCCCCAACCTGGTGGCTGCGCCTCTTACTGCCGACGGGAAGATCTGTCTGTTCACGTCGGCGGGGGCGCATCTGTTGGCCGACGTCGCCGGTTATTACGACTCCACCGGTTCGGCGTTCACTGGGCTCACCCCGCAGCGCATCCTTGACACCCGTTCGGGGCAGGGCGCCCCCGCCGGAAAGCTGGCCAGCAACGGTCGTATCGATCTCCAAGTGCTCGGCGCCGCCAGTGGGGTCCCGGCCAACGCCACCGGAATTGTCTTGAACGTCACCGCAGTCGACGTCAATGGTGGTGGCTACGTCACGGTGTTCCCCTGTGCCCCTACTGCGCCCAACGCATCCAATCTGAACTTCAACACTCCTGGCCAGACCATCGCCAACCTGGTGGCCATGCCGTTGGCGGGTGGCAAGGTGTGTTTCTTCACCTCCCAGGGTGCTCACCTGTTGGCTGATGTGGCCGGGTACTTCGGGCCCGACGGGCCCGCCTTTGCTCCCGTTGATCCCAACCGGGTTCTTGACACCCGTACCGGGATTGGCGCACCGGCGGCAAAACTGGGGGCAGGGCAGACACTCACCCTCCGCGTACGAGGGGTGGCCGGCGGCGCTCCCGCCAACGCCGAGACCGTCGTGTTGAACATCACGGCCGTGGACCCGTCGGCGGGTGGCTACCTCACCGTGTTCCCGTGCGGAACCCAACCCCAAGCGTCCAACCTGAACTTCGTGGCGGGCAGGAACATCCCGAACCTGGTGATGATGCCCATCTCCCCCACCGGCGACGTCTGCATCTTCACGTCAGCAGCCACCCACATCTTGGCCGACCTCAACGGCCACTACCGCCCGCAGTAGCGCTGCGGGCGGTGAACCCGCACCCGCTCGCTAGTAGGTCACATAGCTGACCCGAATTGCTCGAATCCCATCAATGTCTGACACTCCGTATGGCAAAAACAATGGACCCGTGGCACCAAGCGGCCAATTATCTCTATATCGGCCGCTAATATAGCTCCAATAAATGAGATGTGGGTTTGTGTCTGTCGACACGAGAGGGAAGGTGCAGGTCAATCCGAGAGGACGGCTGACCGTGAAGGACTGCCCAACTACTCCACCGTTGTTCCCAGCCAGAGTCGCTTGATCGCTAAACACTTGGCCTCCGTATCGGCATTCTACGGAAACTTTGGCAGTTATACTTGACCCGTTCCTCACAATAATTGGAATCATGGGTGCCTGTGTCACAGGACAGAGATCGAAGTAGTCAATGCCGAGATAGCCCTGATTCCCACCTGACCAGACCGAGATAGAGCGATTTGTGCTGAAATAAATGGGACCCAACGCTGTGGTCCCCCAAGTGTTATGAACGGGCCATGTGAAGGGTCGCAACTGATTGATGGATGAGGAAATTTCTCGAGTCGCACCACTCCCGCCGGTGATATCCCGGGTGAACACGTCATAAAATCCGTCCGGTACGACAGGCAGCGAAGCGCTGGCGTATCCGTTTCCCCCGAGATCGGATGCAAACCCGGCGCCCGAAAAACCAGTCGGTGCAGTGGCTGGTACCCAAGAATTCGGGCTTTCAAGGCCCACTTCTGCTTCCACTCGTGTGCCGCCTGCGCAGAGTGTAGGTGCTGGTGCTGTGGTGGTCGTTACAGCGGGCCGAGTGGTGCTGGTGGGCAGTGGTTCAGGCAATGTGCTGGCCAATGTTGACGCTGGAACCGCAGTACTAGTGGGGATAGGCCCCAGGGTGATACCCGGGAAGTAGCCCACCACGTCAACCAAATAGTTGGGTGGAACACCGTCGGCAGAGCTGGTGAAAATGGTGATCTTGCCGCCTATACCCAGTTTGGTCAGAACCAAATTTGGCTTCGTGAAACCGGTAGTGAAGTTGAGACTGGAGGCATTCGGCAGGGTTTCTCCGGTCG
>JAYVGK010000532.1:0-2428 GCA_043772215.1 Acidimicrobiales bacterium
GCCTGTTCGTACTCGATCGTGAGCGCATTCACGCGTGTCGCCAATTCAGTTCCCGCCACCGACACTGAGGTGGCGCGCTCCTGCAATGTGGGGACACTGGCCCGGCCCGCAATCACCCCGATCACCAACGCCGCCACTGCGCACACGACGCACGACACCACCAGTTTGCGGCGACGTTCACCGGCGGACACGAAATGAGCCATCAGTTGTTCTCCGATGCGCTCGTCACGCTGGTCGTCCCACGATGAAGGTCTGCGGTCGTGAAGTGTCGAGCATTGCTGTGGCCGACGCCACCACGTCACCGGAGCTCAGTTCCAGCAAACGGCTGCCGTCGATGACCCACACCGATGGCCGCAGGGTGACGGGTCCCCGGTAGCGCGTATGGCGTAGCGCAGCGTCGGCTACACCATCGGGTTCCACCACATCTCCGTTCATGGCCGCAGTGGGGTCACCGAAACGGTCCAGCACCTCAATATGGGAGCCGTTCACCACTAGCCAGTATTGACCGGCCTCCACCACCGTCGCACCCTGCGCCGCCCCGGAGGTGATCTCGGTGAGCAACGCCGGATGGCGTCCGGGGATGGCCCCGGCCAATAGCCCCACGGCGCCGGTGGCGATGGCTCGCACCGTGCCGCTCTCGGGTCGCTCCTCCAACCGCACCTCCAACGAACCCGGCGATGCGCCGGCCGCCACTGCTTCGGCTTCCACTTCGGCCAGCAATCTACGGGCCATGTCACCGTCGAGTGAGTCCACCGTGCGCTCGCGCTCCACCCGCACCAGCGACAGAGCATCACCGATGGAAGAGATTACCGCAGCACCCTCGGGCACGGTGCACTCCAACCCCAGCATGGACGCCACATATCGACCGAGACCGCCAGCGCCGCCTCCCACCGCCACAATCTTAGGCGCGCTTAGCTTCTGGGATTTGATGAGTGAGTGGATGAGTTCAGCCACCGTTTCACCAGACGCCTGCAACATCTGTCGGGCTATGACATGCCCAGTGATACCCAACTCGGCGCCGAGTACCGCAAATGCGGCAGTGGCGGCGGCAGGGTCTACGTAGCAGTAGTCGCTCGGGTGTGGCACCCCCAGCACCACTGCTGCGCAGGTGTTGGTGATGGCCACCGCACTGCCATCGCACAGTCGCAATATGGCATAGTCGGCGGCATCGCCGGGTCGCGGGGCCACCAGTTCCAATACTGCGCCCTCGATAAGCGACGCAGCTACAAAGCACGCATACGGATACCCGGCGATATGGGCGCTCCGGGGGCCCACTCCCTCAACATGGCGCTTTCTCCGGCCGGTTCGCAATCGCAGCATGGAGCCACCTGCCACGCCCACCACTCGCACATCTACCGCCCGCACTGCAGTGGCATGACTTGCCACTTGCACATAGGAAAGTGCCGGTCGCCCGAACCGAACGGCGGCCACATTGGTGGACGTTCCACCCACTTCCACCACCACTGCATCGGCCACATCGGCGTAACGCAGGGCCCCGGCCACACTGGCCGCCGGACCCGAGTACAACGTCTTGGCCGGAGCTTTCTGAAAGCCCGCCAAGTCGGTGGCCCCACCGTCACCACGCATCACCATCACTGGTGCATGGATACCGGCGGCACGTACCCCGTCGGCCACGAACCCGGCGGTCCGCACGGCAATGGGCAGAATCGATGCATTTATGGCAGCCGTGACTGCCCGCAACTCCAGCCCGTACAGGCCGCTCAACTCCGTGGAGGCGCACGCCACCATGCCCTGCTCCGTGGCCAGTTCGGCCACCCGGGTTTCGTTGGTGGCATCGTCGGGAGCGAACGCTTCGGCCACACAGATGGCGGTCACTCCTTGGCCGCGCATAGATGCCAGTGCCTCGTTCACCGCCCGCTCATCGAGACCGGCCGTCACGTCGAAGAACACGGGAACTGTTTTGAGAAACTTGCCCGGGGACAACTCCACTTCGGACAGTTGCGTGCGCTCCCTGGCTCGCTTCAACTCGGGAATGCGACCCAATCCAATGACCCCAACCGTGCCCACGTCGCCTTCGAGCAAAGCATTGACGGCCTGCGTGGTGGAATGGGTGACAAGATCGATGTTGTCCGCTCCCACTGTGGCCGCCACCTCCGCCACGCACTGCACCACGCCCGCCGCTACTCCTTCCACGGCATCATGAGTGGTAGGCACAATTGCCTCGACCACAATGGACCCGAGGTTCAGATCAAAGGCGATCGCTTTGGTGAAGGTGCCGCCTACATCCACACCGACTCGGACCCCCACGTCAGGCGCGAACCGTACCTGCCGGCATGGAGGGCACGCCTCGTGCGCCGGCCTGCGCACCAGCAATGGCCCGGTCACGCTGACGCCGAATCAAGCGAGGCTTCACCATGAACACATACGCCGCACCCATGGCATAGATGGCAAACAGCACACCCTGGCT
>JAYVGK010000533.1:0-3002 GCA_043772215.1 Acidimicrobiales bacterium
CTTTATCTGTGAGCGCAACGGTGATCGCAATGTGGCGCCGTTTGTCGCGGCAGCGCACCTAACATTGCGCTGTGGTTTCTACAATTGCGTTCACATCCCACGATCTGGATCAGGTGCGCTACAACGAGCATGGTCTGGTGGCGGCCATTGTCCAAGAACAAGGTACCAATGCGGTGCTCATGATGGCGTGGATGAACGCCGACACCCTCCGCCAAACCCTCGATGAGGGGCGTACCGTGTTCTGGAGTCGTTCTCGTCAGGAGGTGTGGCGCAAAGGCGACACGTCGGGCGACCGCCAATTCGTGCACCTAGCGTTTTACGACTGCGACGGAGACACGTTGCTGTTCATGGTGGAGCAGGAGGGTCGCGGCGCCTGTCATACCGGCGAGCGCAGCTGTTTCTATCGACCATTCGGTGGCGGCGCGCCGGAGCGCCCGTGAGTGAATTGCTGAGTGCTGCGCAGGGGTGGGACGCCCTGAGGCACCATCGTGGCGCAGCCGTCGGCGCTCGCGACATCATCATGGCCGACGGGCCGGACACGGTGAGCTTCTTGCAGGGTCAACTGTCCCAAGACGTGGCCGTCATGGTCTCGGGCGACCTGCGCTGGTCGTTGCATCTGCAACCCCAGGGCAAGGTCATTGCCGTACTGCGATTGACCCGACTATCCCACGATGCGGTGCTCATCGACACTGATCCGGGGGCCGGGGCTGACGTGTTTGGTGCCCTGTCGAGATTCAAGATCCGCACCAAATGCGACTTGACCTTGAAGGAGATGGTGCCCAGCATCTTTGTACGGGGCCCCGAGGCGTCCGCTGCCACGCTGCCCCTGGATACCGTGTTTCCCGCACCGTCAGAGCTAGTGGCGGGCGCCTCCATCACGCTTGCCGCCGCTCCGTGGGCCGGTCCGGGTTACGACATCATCGCCACCTCGGGGTCGGTGCCGCCCGAAAGAGCCAGCGACATCGGCACAGTCGATTCCGATGTGTTCGAGGCGTATCGGATTTTCAGCGGAGTGCCTCGACATGGCTTCGAGATCGCTGACGGGCCAATTCCGGTGGAAACCGGCCTGGTGCCGTTCACGGTGGCCTTTGGCAAGGGTTGCTACGTAGGTCAAGAGTTGGTGGAGCGTCTCGACAGTCGCAATCGTCAGATCCGTCGACTGGTGGGCATCGACCTGCCTCCGGGCCCAGTCCCTGAACCGGGGGCATCGGTAGTGGACGAGAACGGCAAAGAGGTGGGTTCGCTCACCAGCGCTGCGCTACGTCCAGATACGGGCTCGGTGGTAGCTCTGGCCATGGTCCGCAGCACCGTTGAGGCGGGCTCCATTCTGTCGGTCGATGGGGTGACGGCAATCAGTCGGGCACTGGGTTGGCAGTGAGGCGACGCAAGTACATAAGTGTGCTTACGGTATCGGTATCACTCCTGCTGGGATGCACGGAAGCGCCCTCGCAACCGCCGGCGGTCCCTTCCACGGTGGCGCTCATCGCCGAGGCGGTCCCTGGCACAACTCCGGACTACAGCCGAACGTCGCTCATTCCACTCGATGGCACCGCCACCACCTCCACCATTGCCTTTGCCAAGGGGGCGGTGAACATCTCTGGCAAGGTCATCGGTCCCGATGGCCCCGTAGCCGACGCCACCGTGAGGGTGGAGCGCGTCGTGGGCCAGCAGACGGCACTCACCACTATCACGTCAAATGCTGATGGCAAATGGACGCTTCCGAAGATCACCGGCGGAATCATACGCGTACAGGCATTCAAGGTTCCTGATCTGGCCATGCCGGCGTCGCAGGTGACGTTTGCGTCCGGAAACACCAAAATGGATCTCACCTTGCAGAAGTACGACGGCACCACCGTGCAGTGGGCCCTCGCACCGTCACAACCAATGGCGGGCCGTCAACTGAACCTGGTGGTGCAGGTGGCGGTGAAGCGAGTGGATGCCGACGGATATGTCCGAACGGTGGCCCTTGCTGGTATCGGAGTCAATGTGGTGGCTTTGGCGGCGCTGCAACCGGTGAGCACCACCGACGCCAAGATAACTGACGACAAGGGTCGGGTGTCGTTCCGATTGATGTGCACCACCGAAGGCGACTCGTCGTTGCGCATCGACCTGGCCACTGGCGAAGTGTCCACCATCGTGCCCAACCGGTGCCTGTTGCCGCCCACCACCCCCCCCACCACATTGGACCCGGCCATCACGGTTCCCATCACGGTGGCACCACCTCCGCAGAGCACAGTGGTGGCGGAGCCCGGGGCAGTGCCCATCGATCCTCAAGCCACCCAGGCACCCCCGCCCGCCCCGTGACACAGTAAAACTCTGAGTCAGTTGCGACCGGAACTCGGCAGCATCACGGTGAAGGTGGTGCCGAGTTCCGAAGTGGTGGGGGTCACGGTGGCTCCCATGGCCTGCACCAGTTCTTTCACGATGTTCAACCCCAGACCGGACCCGATCTCGCGAGTGGGTCGCCGATCAGAGGTGTAGGCCCTGTCGAAGACATGGGGGAGGTCCTCGGTGGCGATACCCGGACCGTCATCGTCGACGGTGATTGCATACCCACCGCCACGTCGATGTAGACCCACCACTACTCGTGTGCGCGCATACTTCATGGCGTTCTCGATGAGATTGGCCAGCACCTGACCCAACCGTTCGGGATCCACCACTGCACTGCAGTCGGCATCGGCTTCGAAGTCGAGCGTGAGCTGTGCTCGCTCGGCGGTGGGTAGAAAACCATCGGCGGCGTCAGCCACCAGATCGGTGAGGTCAACCGTACGCGCACTGAGCGAAAATTGTCGGGCTTCCAACTTGGCCAGGTCGAGCAGGTCGCGCACCAAGCGTTCTAGTCGTCTCGACTCGGCGGCAATAACTTCACCAGCTCGTCCCGGATCGTCCATGGTCCCGTCCACCAGGGCCTCGGCAAACCCCCGGATGGACGTGAGCGGGGTCCGCAGGTCATGGCTCACCGACAGCAGAAACTGTCGCTCTTGGCGGCGGGCGCGCTCCAA
>JAYVGK010000534.1:0-2768 GCA_043772215.1 Acidimicrobiales bacterium
ACGTGATTGGGAAACACTTGGGCCGCCATGAGGTCGAATTCGGGGTAGATAACGTGATCCGAAGGGCCGAACAGTATGAGCGTGGGAGTGGTGTTGACACCGATCATCGAGATTTCGCTGCGGGCGGCAGCAGAAAACGACGACTCATAGGCGCGAAACCCGGCGCGCAGCTGATCGGCGTGAGCAAATGGTTCGGCATGGAACGACACGGCATGAGCGTCGAACGAGCCTGGATGTCCCCAAAATCTTGATGTGTAAAAGGTCGATATGTAACGGATCCGTTGTTCTGGCGTAGCCAGTTCACTGGCTAAGGCATCGGCGTCGGTACCTTGGCGGATGAAGTAGTCCGACGCCTCGGCCGCTGGACGGGTCCGCATCCCGGCCATGGCATCACGCAGGAACGGTAGCGGCGAGTTGAACAACACCATCCGGTCCACAAGAGGGGCGAATCGGGCCGACAGGTCTTGAATCACCGGTCCGCCCAGATCACCGGCGGCCAACACCACCCGACTATGGCCAAGGTGCTCGATGAGGGCATGAACATCGCGGGCGTGGGTGGGCACGTCACCAAATCCTGCCGCTGGTCCGCCCGGCCCTACGTCGGAATCACCGAAACCCCGCAGATCGGGCACGATGACTTCAAAACCAGCGTCTACCAGCGGCGTGATGACACGCCACCAGATGCGTTTTGTCTCCGGCCAACCGTGGACCAACACAATCGGAATCCCGCCAACTCCTTCGTGCACATAACACTGGGCGAAACCTCGCCCTTCGAAGCGATGGATGGGGTAGCGGGTGGGGTCAATGTCGGAGTTCATTGCGGCCCGATGAGGAGGGTGGCATTGACCACTTTGAGGTCACTGGCGAGACGGATCCGTAGGTCTTTGGTCTTGATCTCGCCCGGATGCACCAGTCCCACCGGCACCGGTATGTGTAGATCACCCAGACGCAGTTTCACGGTGGCCCGGAACCCCCGACTGGACTGGTTCGACACCGGCATCGAGATACGGACATAACCCTTTCCATCGGGTCGCACCACCATGTTCAACTCCACGGCGGCACAGTCGCCTTCGGGAGGTTTGCGCACCACTTCCGACGATCCAATGACCACGGCGCGTTTGGAGTCGACGGCGGTGATGGCAAAGCTCTGATCCACGGCGGCGGTGCATGAAACGAGGTGTGTGAGCCCGTTGAGCGTGGAGGTGGTGATGGGAATGAGGAACGAGCCCATCAATCCAGCCACTGCCAACTTGGCCGTGGCGCACGAGGAGAGTCGTTGGCGCACGCCTGAGCATTCCACGAGAAGGGCCCGAATACACGAACCTTCACCAAAGTGGGTCCGATACCCCGGTTTCCAGGCCCGTTCGCTGTACCCTCGACCATCGTGCGCAGTGTGTCCCCCCCTCCATCGTCAGCGCGCTATGTGCGAGCGGTAGTTCTCTCAGCGGGGGCGGCCACCATTTCGTTGCTCGCAGCCGTGATGCTGGTGCGGGGCGTTGACCGGGTGGAGGTCATCGCTGCTGTGATGTATGTGGGGGTGTTTCTGGGCATCGTTGCCCTGGATGTGATCGGGGGTCTGGTGGCTGCTCTCGCCGCCACGGCCATCTATTTGCTGCTTCGCTTCGACGCAATCGAAGTACTGGGTACAAGCCATTTTGCCAGTCTGGTGCTCATCCGGCTGTTGGGCTACGTGGCGTTCGGACTGATTGGTGGCCTGTCGTGGCAGTTGTTGCGCACCCGCTTGGAAAAAATGGAGTCATTCGACCAAGTGGATGACGCCACTCTGTTGCTCAACGCACGCGGCTTCGCCGATTTGGTGGATCGCGAAATGGCCCGAGCCCGTCGGTCCAAAGCGCCGTTCACGGTGGCATCGGTGGAGTTCCCGGCTTCGGTGTTGTTGGCGGTGCCTCGTAAGCGTCGCCGGATGGTGTTGCGAGATCTTGGGGTCACCATCGATGAAGGCACTCGTAGCGCCGATCAGGTGGGCGTGACTCTGGACCGTGATCGGTTCCGGGTCAGTGTGTTCCTTCCCGAAACCGACGAGGCTGGAGCCCGATTGGTATGCGCGCGTCTCATAGACAGGTTGTCCAGCCATCTGCTCACCGAGGGTGCCCCACTGCCCCGTGACGTAGAGGATCATGTGTACTCGTTTCCGGCCGATGCGGTGGAGATGGGCGCCATGCGCGACGGTCTCACCCAAATATCCAAAGAGCAGTTTCCGCAAGCTGATCAGCGCTGAGTTCGACGTGGTGGAGGGTGCGCAGTGGGGTCTTCGGGCCAGTTGTGTTTGGGGTATCTACCACGCATGTCCTTGCGCACGTCCGGATAACCCACTGTCCAGAATCGAGCCAGGTTGTCGGTGATGGCCACCGGCCGACCAGCGGGCGACAGGATCTCCAGCACAATCGGAACCCGTCCTGCGAGTTTCGGGCCGGTGGTGGCCCCGTACAGGTCCCGTAGTGCCGTGGCCACCTTTGGCCGTTCGCCCAACTCGTAGTGCACCTTACGAATTACTCCAGATGCGAGGCGCACCTCCGTAGGAAAGAGGGTGTCGAGTGCTCGACGGCCTCCGAGACCTTCGGCCAGTCGCAGCAGCGCGCGACTACCGTCGATGTCGTTGATACGAACGGCAGGAAAAAGCCGCAGTTCCTCACCCAGCCACGACTCCACATCATGTAACAGAGCCCCTGAGTCCATAGGCGGCCATCTGGTTGGATCCAGAAGATGAGCCTGCTCCAGACGAGCCCGATCCCGACTTGCCGTGTCGG